>JAEUKL010000342.1 GCA_016793005.1 Rhodospirillaceae bacterium
TCCGGCACTTTATCCCAGGACAACGTGGTGGGGTTTTGGGTCAAAAGAGAGGCTAACGAGCCGATTCCCCCCGCCAGGTAGAGAATCGGGGCCGGTAATGCCACCACGCGCGGGGTGCGCTGCACGGCGGCCCCCACGGCCGCTACCACCGCCTCCCAGTCGTAGCCCTGGGGGTGGCCGTCATCGATCTCAAAGGGCAGGCCAGGGTCATCGCGCAGGGGCAGCAGGTTCAGGATGGCCGACACCACATCGTCCACGTGAATCAGCGACACCCGGGCCTCGGGGCTGGGGGGGACAATCGCAAACCCTTTGGCAGCCATCTGGAACAGCCGCAGAGTTTCCCGGTCCCCAGGGCCATAGACCGCAGGCGGGCGAATGATGCTGACCGACATTTTGCCCTGGTAGGGCTTCAGCACCTTTTCGGCCTGGTACTTGCTGGCGGCGTAGTTCGAGAGGCGCGGTTCTCTGGCTGCTAAGGACGAGACATGGATGAAGCGCGGCGGCTCAGGCTGACGGGCGGCAACTTCGGCGAGACGGCGCGTGCCACTCACGTTGTGCTCGAAAAAATGATCGCGGCTGAGGGCTTTGATGGCCCCGGCGACATGAATTACGCCGTCACAGCCTTCGACCAATTCTTGCAGCGAGGCCTCGTGATCAAGGGCGCCCGGAACCCACGTCAGCGTGCCCGGCAGGTCGTCATCGGTGGGCGAGGGCGCTTTGCGTGTGAGGGCTTTAACGTTCGCACCGTCGCGGCGCAGCGCATGCACTAAATGACGGCCGATAAATCCTGTCGCACCCGTCACGGCAATGGTGGCGGTCGCGTCACTCATGATTAGGCGGCACCTGCGTCGAGCGCTTGGATCTCACCGGCAATGAACATGGTCTTGGCTTTGCCGCGCGCGAGTTTGCCCGACGTTGTTTTGGGCAGGCTACGGGCGGGCACCAGCACCACGTCGCACAGAATGCCCACACTTTCATTCACGCGCTGCTTCACTTCGGTGATAAGGGCTGCGCGTTCGTCGGCTTTCGTGGCGCGGCACTGCACCAGGATCGTGGGGCGTTCGTTGCCCTTATCGTCCACCAGCACGATGGCGGCGGAATCGCCCGAACGCATCTCATCCATGTGCTCGACGGTCCATTCGATATCCTGCGGCCAGACGTTACGGCCGTTGACGATCATCATGTCTTTGGCGCGGCCGACAATCACCAACTGCTCGCCCAGCCAGTAGCCCAGATCGCCCGTGTCCAGCCAGCCGTCTTTGACAGCGTCTTCCGTCGCTTGCGGGTTGTTGTAGTAGCCGGTCATCACGCTGGGGCCATAAAAGAACACCCGGCCGATTTCGCGCTGGCCCAGAACGCGATTTGTATCTTCGTCGCGGATTTCGACCTTGTGGCCCTTCAACACGATACCACACCCAACAAAGGTGCGGCCTTGCAGCGAGCCGTCCTCGGGGACAGGTTTGGCGATGTGCGTGGCCAGGCCATCCTTGGCAATGTGATCAAGCGTTAAGCCCGTCATCGGTGTGCTGAACGACACGCCCAGCACGCATTCAGCCAGACCATAGCTGCCGCAGAAGGCTTTATCGCTGAAACCATAAGGTTTGAAGGCCTCGGCGAACAATTTCATCACTTGCGGCTTGATCATCTCGCCGCCGATGCCCGCCACGCGCCACTTCGACAGATCAACGCCGACCGAGCCTTCGGGCATGGTCTGGATGCGGCGTGCGCAGAGTTCGTAGCCAAACGACGGCGCGTACGACATGGTGCCGCCATTTTCGCTGATCAGGCGCAGCCACGTCAGCGGGCGGCGCGCGAAATC
>JAEUKL010000361.1 GCA_016793005.1 Rhodospirillaceae bacterium
CCCGAATTAGGGGGCTGTAAAACCCTGTCTCGCACGTCAGACCCCGGGAAAAGCGGCCCTGTTTTGGCCGTAATTCGTCCCAACGCCAGGACCATTCCGCTAAAGGACGATCAGCGTCGCCAAGCCGAGGAACGTGAAAAAGCCGACAATATCGGTCATGGCGGTCAGGAAAACGCCGGCCGCCGAGGCCGGGTCCACGCCGAGTTTGTTCAAGGTCAGCGGGATCATGATGCCCGCGAAGCCCGCGACCGTCAGATTGATCAGCATCGCTGCGGCAATCGCGATGGCCAGAAACTCGTTCTGGAACCAGAAATAGGCAATTGCCCCCACAACGCCCGCAAACAAAAAGCCATTGATGAGGCCCACCAACAGTTCACGGCTGGTCACACGCAGTGCATTGCTGGCGTTCAGTTCGCGGGTCGCCAGCGCGCGCACCGCGGTTGCCAAGGCTTGTGTTCCAGCGTTGCCGCCCATGCCGGCCACAATGGGCATCAGCACGGCCAGGGCCGCCAGTTTGGCGATCGAATCCTCGTAAAGCCCCACCACCGAGGCCGCAAGGAAAGCCGTCACCAAGTTGATCGCCAGCCATGGAATACGCGACATAGCCGTGCGTATGATCGCGCTGTAAAGGCTGGACACGTCGGCATTGCCCACGCCGGCCATCTTCAGGATGTCTTCTTCGGCCTCTTCTTCGATAACGTCGACGATGTCATCGATGGTGATCTGACCCACCAGCCGCCCCGACTTATCCACAACCGGAGCTGAGTCGAGGTTGCGCTGTTTAAACAGGAAGGCCACGTCTTCCTTATCCTGATCAAGCGCAATGGTTTCCACATCTTCGTCAAACAGGTCGCGCATGCGCTCTGGCCGCTTTGCACGCAACAGGCGCGACAGTTCCACCAATCCTTGCGGGCGGTTGCGGGCATCGACCACGAACACCGCGTAGAACTTCTCGGGCAGGTTCTGCACCGCGCGCATGTAGTCGATGGTTTCACCCACCGTCCAGTAATTCGGCACGGCCACGAACTCGCGCTGCATCAAACGGCCTGCAGAATCCTCGGCATAGGCCAGACCCTGCTCGATCATCAGCCGTTCGGCTTGCGGCATGCGCGCGACCACTTGCGCACGTTCCTCGGTCGTCAACTTGGAGGCGACGTACACCGCATCGTCCGAATCGAGTTCACTCAGCGCGGCGGCAAAATCCTCGAACCCAAGCGCGTTCATCACTTCGTCGCGCACTTCCTCGGCCAATTCGGGCAACACGTCTGGATTAAAATTGTCGCGCACGGTTTCCACCAGCAGGCGGCGATCCTCGGCATCCAGACGCTCCAAAAGGTCGGCCATATCGGCGTAGTGCAGATCGGCCACCAGTTCGCGAACGCGATCTCTGTTGTCGCTGCGCAAGCCCGCCGCCACCTCTTCCACAAACGCAGCATCAAGGCCGAACGTCTCGTCGGTCTCGGGCGTCAGCTGACGGTGAACGATTGGTTCAGCCATACGGCACGCAAATGCTTAGGTAAAAAGCTTGTACAGCACGATCAAATGGCCGTCGGGGTCCACAAAGGCCACTTCACGGCCCTTGGGTTTGCCGTCGGGTCCGGGCAGCGGTTGCTCTGGGACGACATGCAAGCCCAGCGCCGTGACTTTGGAGACCACCGCATCCATATCATCGCAGTTGATGACCACCGCCGACATATGCGGCAGCGGCGGACGCGGCAGCGTCACCCCCGTCACTTCCGTCAACGCAAGTGTGCGCTGCTGCGTGGGCGTATCCAGCGTGGCAAAGCGCAGCTTGGCTTCTTTGGGGAACTGGAACACAGGATACGAATACGAAGTCGGCAGCGACGCCTTTAATTCACTGACTGTGAATCCCAGAACATCGCGGTAGATCGCGAGTGAACGCTCCATGTCGGCGACACAGAGGTTGATGCGCTTCAGCATGGGCATGGCGGCACCTCGTCGAACGGCGTCCATCAGAAATGTGATGGAATGGTATGGATGATGTTGGGCTGGCGACGCGACCGGACGGCGCGGCGTCTGCACTCCTGCCGTAGACCTTTATAGGCCCACGATCAAGTAAAAGTGAGGGGCCCCCTAAAACACGCAAACTTTTTTCGTTTCAGTTGAGTTAACATGGCGTCACTTCATTCAATGTTGCGGGGACAACCACTCATGACACTTCTTCGACGTAGTTTTATCGGCGCTGTCACGGCCGGTTTTGTTTTGGCCTCAGGCATTGCGATGGCGCAGCCCAAAGGTGCTGTGCTGGTGCTGGGCGGCACCGGACAGTTGGGTGCGGAAGTGGTGAAAATTCTGGCCGCAAAAGGTGAGCAAGTGACGGTCTTTGCCCGCCCCGATTCAAAGCGCGATCTGTTGGACGGTTTGAAGGTTGATTACGTCACCGGTGATCTGATGAACGACGCCGACGTGGCCGCGGCCCTGAAAGCCAAGCCCTACCGCGCGATCATCAACACCGTGCGCGTGGAAACCGGCGACATTCATTTCTACGAAAAGATCATGGGCAGCATTGCCACGCATGCAAAATCCACCGGCGTGAAGCAGGTGATCCACCAAAGCGCTGTGGGGGCCGGCGAGAACGCCAAGAACTTCCCGAACATGGGCTGGGACAAAGTGCCGGGCCTCTTGGACCGGCTGAAAGATCAAGGCGTGGGCGAAGACCTGTTGAAGAAAAGCGGGGTGACCTACACGATTATCCGCAACAGCCGCATTTGGCCCGCCGAGACCCCGGCCACCGGCCAGGCCAAGCTGACGGAAGACCAAACTGTGCTAACGCCGATGACGCGCATCGACTTGGCCAAGCTGACGGTCAGCTGCCTGGATAACACGGCCTGCGCCAACAAGATTTATCACGTGGAAGACAAGACGCTGAAATGGCCGCCGCCACGGATGTAGCCCGCCTACGCTAAAGCTTCGGTGGGTATAAGGGCCTTGAATATGAGGATGGCCTGCCAACCGAAGCTCGCTGGCAATGCCCTAGTCCACCTACGCCAAGGCTTCGGTGGACAACCTTCTCTCGCTTTCGCGAGCGAAGGTTGGTGCGGTCGAAAGGAATCGAACCTTCACGAGTTGCCTCACAGCGACCTCAACGCTGCGCGTCTACCATTTCCGCCACGACCGCACGGTATCGGGTGTAAGGGGCTATAAAGCCCCGGGGCCAGAAGCCCCTGGTAAGGGGCCGGGGAATACCAAATCGGCCCCCCCTGTGCAACTGCACGTGCACCGAAACCTGCAACTAAAGTCTGCCAGCCGAAAACCTTGCCCCAGAACGGGTTAGCCCCGCTGTGAGCCCCTTCGCGCAAGGAGGCTCGCGAAAGACCCCGTTTGCCCTTAAATATTGGCCCATGAAGGACAATCCTGACGATCTGGGGCCGGCCTGTACCCCCAAAAGCCGCTGGCGGCCTTGGGATGCGTATGAGGGCGCTGATGGGGCTGCAATGCCCGCTATCCGTCACTTTGACGGCCATGTGCCCTACCCTGAGGCCCTGGCCGCCATGGAGGCCAAGGTCGAGGCCATCCGGGCCGGGACCACGGGGGAAGACGGCGACGAATTGTGGCTCTTGGAGCACCCGCCCCTCTACACCGCCGGCACCTCGGCCAAGGCTGATGACCTTCTGGCCCCGGACCGGTTCCCGGTCTACCAGGCCGGACGCGGCGGCCAGTACACCTACCACGGCCCCGGCCAGCGGGTGGGCTACGTGATGATGGACTTGAAGCGCCGCGCCCTGCCCCCCGGCCCCGACATCCGCTGCTATGTGCACGACCTGGAAGAATGGCTGATCCGCACCTGTGCACGCTTTGGCGTAACGGCGGAGCGTCGCGAGGGGCGCATCGGCCTCTGGGTCGCGCGCAAGAACGAGTTGGGTATCGTGCAGGAAGATAAAATCGCCGCCCTGGGCATTCGCGTGCGCCGCTGGGTGAGTTTCCACGGCGTTGCGCTGAACGTGAACCCCGACCTTTCGCATTTCACCGGCATCGTGCCCTGCGGCATCAGCCAGTTCGGCGTGACGTCACTTCATGCACTTGGCGTGAAAGTCAGCATGACCGAGGTGGACAACGTGCTAATCGAAGAATTCAAGAACGTGTTTGGGACGCGCTAATGTTCTCAATCCTCATCGTCATTCCCGCGAAAGCGGGAATCCAGCTTTAAGATGGGTCCCCGTTTTCACGGGGACGACAACTTGAGTGAAGCGCTACGATGTACCCAAAACAAAAAGGCCCCGCATGTCTGCGAGGCCTTTTTTATTTCTGCGTGACGAGCTTTATCAGCCGTCTTTGCCATCCAAGATGGCGCCGGGATCAGCCCACACATCGGGGAACAGTTTTGCCGTCCACTCTTGGTATTCCTTTGGGTAGTCCTTCAAGCCGTTGAGGCGACGGCCCGTGGCATTACCGAGCAGGTGACCCGGGCGGTCGCCCATCTTCAACCACGGACGCCAGCCGACGATGCCGTTGAAGTGCACCAGGGTCGGTGTTTGTTTCAGCTTTGGATTGTTCAACTCGGTCAGTGTGCTCTGATAGGTCGTCACTTCGTTATAGACGAACTTCGGCCCTTTGAACTCCGGCGGGCTGGAGGCCATGGTTTCTTCCACGATCCACACGTCGTCATTCACCACGCGCGCGGGCAGGAAGCGGTGCGAGAACTGCAAGCCGCGGGCGGCCGCCCCCTTCGCATCCACGCCATCAGCGGTGACCACAACG
>JAEUKL010000400.1 GCA_016793005.1 Rhodospirillaceae bacterium
GGCCAGCCTGGCCAAAGCCCTCAAAGACGCCGGCGCTGCGACGGTGTATCTTGCGGGTCGCGGCGGTGAGTTGGAAGCCGCACTAAAAGCCGCAGGTGTGGATGACTTTATATATATGGGCTGCGACGTCTTAAGCACCTTAAGCGCCGCCCACAAAAAACTGGCCGCGGGGTAAAAGCCATGAACAAACTCGCCAGCAAGATCCCCAACTTCGCCGATGTGGCCTTAAGCTCGTCGTCCAACTCGGGCACACTTGATGCTAAAGCCTGGGCAGACCAAGCTGCCAACGCCGAGAATTGGAATACGCCCGAAGGCATTGCGGTAAAGCCGCTGTACACCAGCGCCGATACGGCGAAGCTGGATTTCCTTGATACCCGCCCCGGCCTGCCGCCGTACTTACGCGGGCCTTATGCCGCGATGTACGTGACCCAGCCCTGGACCATTCGCCAGTACGCAGGCTTCTCGACCGCTGAGGATTCCAACGCCTTTTATCGCCGCAACCTGGCGGCAGGACAAAAAGGCCTCTCCATCGCGTTCGATCTTGCGACCCACCGTGGCTATGACAGCGATCACCCGCGCGTGATGGGTGACGTGGGCATGGCCGGTGTCGCGATTGATTCGATCTACGACATGCGCACGCTGTTTGACGGCATTCCACTGGACCAGATGAGCGTGTCGATGACCATGAACGGCGCGGTGCTGCCGATCATGGCGCTCTATATCGCGGCGGCTGGTGAACAAGGTGTGGCGACAAGTAAATTGTCCGGCACCATTCAGAACGACATTCTGAAAGAGTTCATGGTGCGCAACACCTACATCTTCCCGCCCGCGCCCAGCATGAAGGCGATCTCGGATATTTTTGCCTACACATCCACCGAGATGCCGAAGTTCAATTCCATTTCGATTTCGGGCTATCACATGCAGGAGGCCGGAGCGACGGCCGACCTGGAGCTGGCTTACACACTTGCTGATGGTGTCGAGTACGTGCGCGCCGGTATGGCGGCAGGTTTGGATATTGACGCCTTCGCTCCGCGCTTAAGCTTCTTCTGGGCCATCGGCATGAACTACTTCATGGAAGTGGCGAAGATGCGCGCGGCCCGCCTGTTGTGGTCGAAGCTGATCAAACAATTCAATCCGAAGGACAATCGCTCGCTGTCTTTGCGCACGCACTGCCAGACCTCGGGTTGGAGCCTGACCGCGCAAGATGTGTTCAACAACGTCACGCGCACCTGCATTGAAGCCATGGCCGCCACGCAAGGCCACACCCAATCACTGCACACCAATGCGCTGGATGAAGCGCTGGCGTTGCCGACCGACTTCTCCGCGCGCATTGCCCGAAATACACAATTATTTATCCAGCAGGAAACCGGCACCACCCGTAGCGCCGACCCCTGGGGCGGCAGCTACTACGTGGAACGTCTGACGCACGACTTGGCCAAAAAGGCCTGGGCGCACATTCAGGAAGTGGAAGGCTTGGGCGGCATGGCGAAGGCCATTGAAGCCGGCATCCCCAAACTGCGCATCGAGGAAGCGGCAGCGCGTACACAGGCCCGCATCGACAGCGGTCGCCAGACTGTCGTGGGCGTGAATAAATTCCGCCCCACGGGTTCAGAGTCCATCGACGTGCGCGCGGTCGACAACACGGCTGTACGTAACGCGCAGCTTGAGAAGCTGAGCCGCCTGAAGGGCGAGCGCAACGAGAAGGAAACGTTAGCCACGTTGGAGGCCTTAACGAAGTGCGCCGAGACCGGTTCGGGCAACCTGTTGGCCTTGTCGGTGGCGGCAGCCCGTGCCAAAGCTACGGTCGGTGAAATGACCATGGCCTTGGAAAAAGTGTTCGGCCGCCATGTCGCCGAGATCAAATCCGTCTCTGGGGTGTACCGGAAAGAAGTGGGCGCTAATTCCGAACAGATGCAGAAAGTGCTGGGCTTGGTGAATGCCTTCGCCGAGAAGGAAGGCCGCCGCCCGCGCATTCTTGTCGCCAAGATGGGCCAGGACGGCCACGACCGCGGCCAGAAGGTCATTGCCACCGCTTTCGCCGATCTGGGCTTTGATGTCGACATCGGCCCCTTGTTCCAGACACCGCAGGAAGCCGCCAAGCAGGCTGTCGAAAACGACGTGCACATCATCGGCGCGAGCTCGCTGGCCGCCGGTCACTTAACATTGGTCCCTGCTTTGAAAGACGAACTGAAAAAGTTGGGCCGCGCGGACATTATGGTGGTGGTGGGCGGCGTGATCCCACCGCAGGATTTTGATGCGCTGTACAAAGCCGGAGCAGCCGCGATCTTCCCGCCGGGTACTGTGATCGGTGAGGCAGCGGTCGACTTGCTGGCAAAACTTTCCAAATCGTTGGGCCACGGAGCTTGAACGTTGTCCGCAGCGGCTTCGCGCGCGAAATTATCGCTTGAGGATTACGTTGCCGGGGTTACGAACAGCGACCGCGCGGTGCTGGCCCGCGCCATTACGCTGACGGAATCCTTAAACGCCGAGCACCAGCAAACAGCCCAAGAGATGCTGGTGAGGCTGTTGCCGCACACCGGCAAATCGCAGCGCATCGGCATTAGTGGACTACCCGGTGCCGGCAAAAGCACCTTCATCGATGCCTTTGGATCCATGCTGACGGCGAAGGGCCACAAGGTCGCCGTGCTGGCGGTGGACCCCACATCATCGCGCACGGGCGGCTCGATCTTGGGTGACAAAACGCGTATGGCGCGGCTGTCCGCGGACGCAAACGCCTACATTCGCCCCTCGCCCACCGGCGGCACATTGGGCGGGGTTGCGCGCGCCACACGTGAAGCGATTTTGGTATGCGAAGCGGCGGGCTTTGACGTGATCCTGGTGGAAACCGTGGGCGTTGGCCAAAGCGAGATCACCGTTTCGGAAATGGTGGATTTCTTTCTGGTGCTGATGATCGCGGGCGGCGGCGATGAACTGCAAGGCATCAAAAAAGGCGTTCTGGAAATCGCCGACATGATTGCCATCACCAAGGCCGATGGCGACAACATGAAACGTGCGCAAGCCACCGTTGCCGACTACAGCCATGCCTTACGCATCATCACACCCCAAAGCCCGACGTGGATACCACCCGTGGTCAGCGTGAGTGCCATGGAGAACCGGGGCCTGGATGATGTGTGGGAGAAAATCGGCATCCACAAAAAGCTCACGGGGCAATCAGGTGAGTGGGCCAAGAAGCGCCTGGCCCAGCAAATCCGCTGGATGTGGGCCATGGTGGATGACCGCCTGCTTAACCGGTTGAAAACGGATTCTAACGTGAAGGCACTGATCCCCACTTTAGAGAACGAAATTGCCGAAGGCCGCATCACAGCTACGCTGGCTGTTGATCGCATCTTTAAAAGCTTTGGCATTTAACTCTTTCGTTTGTGTATGGCCTGATCGGAAAACCGGTTTCCACTTTTCCGGGCCATACACTAAGCTTCCCCCAACCAGAGGGGACACTTATGAAATTCAAAGCACTGCTGCTGACCACGGCCATCCTGTTTTCAAGCGCCGCCTGGGCTGAAACCGCTTGGGCCGAAACCGATGCGGAGCTGATTGCCCGCGCGCGCGGCATTCATGACCGCGTGATTACGGTCGATACCCACGTCGACATTCCGCCCAACTACGGCAGCGAGGCTTACGACCCCATGAAGCCGGGGCCGCGCGGCCAGCAAGTGCATATCCCCACGCAAATCGAAGGCGGCTTGGATGCCACCTTCCTGATTGTCTACGTGGGCCAAGGTGAACTCAGCACCATTGGCTATGCATCGGCCTTGTCCGACGCCATGATCAAGTTCGCGGCAATTCATAAAGTTGCCGAGAAGATGTACCCGGACAAAATCGAGATTGCCTACACGGCCGATGACGTGCGGCGCATCAACGCTGCCGGCAAAAAAGTGGCGCTGATCGGCATTGAGAACGGCTATCCCATCGGCGAGGACATCGACCTGATTGATCTGTTCTACGATTACGGCGGGCGCTACTTCGGCCATACACACATCGGCCATAACCAGTTGGGCGACTCGTCCATGGACCTGTCGCGCAACCTCAGCGAACCGGCCAAACCCCTGCACGGCGGCCTGTCGGCACTGGGCAAAGAGGCCGTGAAGCGCTGCAACCAAGTGGGCATCATGAATGATATTTCCCACGCTGGTAAACAAACGGCCTTGGATATCATTGCCGCGTCGAAGGCGCCCGTGATCGCTTCGCACTCAGGGGCAAAGGGTGTTTTCGATCATCCGCGCAACCTGAGTGATGAAGAGTTGCTGGCCCTGAAGAAAAACAACGGCGTCGCGCAGATGGTGGCCTTCGACACCTACCTGCGCGCTGTCCCCAAAGACAAAGCAGCCGCCAGCAAAGCACTGCTGGAAGAATTCAATATCAAAGAAATGTCGGACATGGGCAAGTTGACGCCCGACCAGTTGAAAGCCTACCGCGCCAAGGCCGATGAGATTGAACTGAAGTGGCCCAAGGCCGGCGTGAAAGACCTGGCCGATCACATCGACTACACCGTGAAGTTGATCGGCGTCGATCACGTGGGCATCGCGTCGGACTTCAACGGCGGCGGCGGAATCGTTGGCTGGAACGGCGCCGGCGAAACCTTCAACGTGACGTTGGAACTGGTGAAGCGCGGCTACACCGAAGACCAGATCGCGAAAATCTGGGGTGGCAACTTGCTGCGCGTGATGGCCGACGTTGAGAAATACGCGGCCAAGACCAAATACAACAAGAAGCGTGGGAAGGTTTAACGGATTTGTCTTAAAGCCCGGCCCCGCCCAACCTACTGCGTCAAGATTCCATAAAGGTCCGGGCGGCGGTCGCGGAAGAACCCGAACGACGCCCGGTTCAGTTTCACCTGAGCCAAGTCGAACGAGGCCGTCAGCACACCTGTTTCCGTGCGGCCAAACTCGGCTACTTTCTCGCCGCGCTGGTCGGCAATGAAGGATGAGCCGTAGAAAATCTGGCCGCCCTCGTTGCCAATGCGATTGGCCGCAATCACCGGCACCACATTGGATACGGCATGACCGATCATGGCGCGCTGCCAGAGATCCTTGGTGTCGAGTGTCGGGTTTTCAGGCTCTGAGCCAATGGCGGTGGGATAGAACAGCAAATCAGCGCCCATCAGCATCATGGCGCGGGCGCATTCCGGGAACCATTGGTCCCAGCAAATGCCCACACCAATTTTGGCAAACTTCGTGTTCCACACCTTGAAGCCGGTGTTGCCGGGCTTGAAGTAGAACTTCTCTTCGTAACCGGGGCCATCGGGGATGTGGCTTTTACGGTAAGTGCCCATGATGGAGCCGTCGGCATCGATCATCACCAGGCTGTTGAAGTAGTGGTGATTGTCACGCTCGAAGATGGATGCAGGAATCGCAACGCCGAGTTTTTTGGCCACGGGCGCCAAGCGTTGCACCACCGGGTGTTCGTTAGCGGGGTACGCCCAGTCAAAAAACTCATCGCGCTCTTCGCGGCAGAAGTACGGACCTTGCAGGAGTTCTGTGGGCAAAATGATCTGCGCGCCCTTTTTGGCGGCGTCGACAATCAAGCCTTCAACACGGTCGATGTTCTCGGTCATGTTGGCGGTGTAGGCGCACTGAAGTGCGGCAACAGTAACTTTAGACATAAAGAAACCTCCTACACCAAAGGCTGTTGTTGCGTGATGCAGTGGAACGAACCACCGCCGGTCAAAATGTGGTTGGCGCGCGAGCCAATGGTACGCCGGCCCGGAAACAGCTTGGCAATGGCCGCAACGGCCGCGTCATCATTCTT
>JAEUKL010000103.1 GCA_016793005.1 Rhodospirillaceae bacterium
CCGACAACATGCCGGGTGCGCGTTGGATTGACCCTGAGAACATGCACGTGACACTGCGCTTCATCGGCGAAGTATCGGAAGGTGACGCCGAGGATATTCACAACGAACTCAGCCGCATTCCCGGTCAACCTTTTTCATACAACATCCATGGGCTCGATACATTTGGTCAGGCCCGTAAAGCCCATGCGCTGTATATGCGTGTCGACCCCACACCCGAACTGGACCTGTTGCAAGGCCGTGTTGAGGCCGCCGTGGTGCGCGCGGGCCAGCCGCGCGAGCCGCGCAAATTCAAGCCGCACATTACATTGGCGCGTCTGAACAACCCCGATGCGGGCCGCTTGCAAGCCTTCATTGAAGGCAACAACCTCTACCGCGCCGATGCACTGGGTGTTGATCGGTTCATTCTTTATGAAAGCAAGTTGGGCAAAACCGGTGCCGCGTATTTTCCGGTGGCGGAATATCCGCTGATCTAGCCTCTTATTTTCCCGCGCAAGGCCGTCAGCAAACCTTTGCTGGCCTCTTCCACAAGGTCCAGCACCAGTTCGAAGTCGGTCTCGCCGCCATAGTAGGGGTCGGGCACGTCGCGGTGGCGCGCACCGGCGTGATAATCCAAGAACAAGCGCACTTCGGCTTTGTGGTCTTCGCGGCGCATGGCGCGCAGATGGTTCAGGTGTCCATGGTCCATGGCCAGGATCAGGTCAAAGTCTTGGAAGTCCTGCTCGAAAATCCGCCGAGCCCGCAACCCGCTGATGTCGATGCCGCGCGTGGCCGCCGCCGCAATGCTGCGTGCGTCTGGCGCATCGCCGATGTGGTAACTGCTGGTGCCGGCGGAATCGATGTCAAAGTGCGTGTTTAAGCCTGCTTCGGCCACAACCAACCGAAACGCGCCTTCGGCCGTGGGCGAGCGGCAGATATTTCCGGTACAGACAAACAGAACGCGGTAGGCCATGCGGGTTGCGATTGCTCTATAGTTCCTACGTCTTACATAGGCCTATCATACCAAAAGCCCAGACCCTGCCAAAAAAGATGAAACCCATTCAACAGCCTGCGTCCGATGCACGGATTGTCATTTTAACCGGCGCGGGCATTTCGCAGGAATCGGGCCTGGAAACCTTCCGCGATCCCGACGGCATCTGGTCCAAGGTGCGCATCGAGGACGTGGCAACCCCGGAGGCCTTTGCCGCCGACCCGGACCGTGTTCACGCTTTTTATAACATGCGCCGTAAGCGCGCGCTGACCTTGAACCTGGAACCCAACGCCGCCCACAAGGCTCTGGCAGAGCTTGAAGCCCGCTGGCCAGGCGAAGTGCTGGTGGTGACGCAGAACGTCGATTCCTTTCATGAGCGCGCGGGTACCACAAACCTGATCCACATGCACGGCCGCCACGCCGAGGCGCGCTGCAATCATTGCAGTCATGTCGTGCCGTGGTCGGGCGACATGTCGGTGGATGTCGTGTGCGAAGGGTGCGCAAAGCCCGGCGGCATACGCCCTAACGTGGTGTGGTTTGGCGAAATGCCCTTGCAGATGGACCGTATTCAAGCCGCCCTTTTTGAATGCGATCTGTTTATTTCTATTGGGACCTCTGGCAACGTGTACCCGGCGGCGGGCTTTGTCGGACTGATGCGTAAAATGGGCCGTGGGCATACGGTCGAGTTGAACCTAGAGCCCTCCACGGGCGCCTCGTTGTTTGCTGAATCGCACTACGGCAAGGCCACCGACATTGTACCACGCTATGTGGCCGCGCTTCTGAATGACCAAACTTGATGATCTTCTGATCAAGGTGCGCAGCTGCACGTTGTGCACTGATCTGCCTTTAGGGCCGCGTCCGGTTGTGCGCGTCAGTTCATCAGCGCGTCTTCTTATTATCGGTCAGGCCCCGGGTACAAAAGTGCATGACACCGGCATTCCTTGGAATGATCGCTCGGGTGATCGGTTGCGGGACTGGCTGGGCGTGGATCGCGATACGTTTTATGACGAACGCCGCATCGCCATCATGCCCATGGGCTTTTGTTATCCGGGCGTTGATAAGAACGGCGGTGACCGGCCGCCGCGCCCAGAATGCGCGCCCACATGGCACCCGCAGCTATGGCCGTTTTTGAAAAACGTTGAGCTGGTGCTGCTGGTGGGCAGCTACGCGCAAGCGCGGTATTTACCCGAAGGCCGCAAGCCCACCATGACCGAGACCGTGAAGGCCTGGAAAAGCTATGGGCCCAAATTTATGCCACTGCCGCATCCCAGTTGGCGCAATACCGGCTGGCTGAAAAAGAATCCGTGGTTCGATGCTGACCTGACGCCCGAGCTGAAGCGCCGCGTGCAAAAACTGCTTTAGCTCGCAGCCGCCTCTTCCGCGTCGGCTTCCGCCTCAAGCGCTTCCATGTCGTCGTCGGAAAATCCAAAATGGTGTCCGATTTCGTGGATCAGCACGTGGCGCACCACATGGCGCAGGTCTTCGCCGGTTTCGGCCCAGTAGTCCAGGATCGGGCGGCGATACAAAAACACCATGTTCGGCAATCCGCCCGAGGCCTCAACCGTCTGTTCTGCCATACTGATGCCTTGATAAAGGCCCAGGATGTCGAACGGGCTTTCCAGCTCCATCTCGGCGCACACATCGTCGTCAGGAAACTCGGTGACGTGAATAACGATGCCGGTTGTAAATTGGCGCAGGCGGGCGGGCAGCGTCTGCAAGGCCTCGCTCGCCAGGGCTTCCATATCGTCCAGGCTCGGCGGTAAAATATCAGGCATCGGCACACACGGTTTAAGTGTTAATCTGTTTTATAGCATAGGGAGGATACGATGGTTGCAAAACTCGATCCGGCGTCACGCAAGAATGCGCTGAAGCGCCTTGTGCATTGGAGTGACGTGATCGGCCGCGATGCCATCGAGCGCACGTTCGTATTCGGCGATTTTCAGCAGGCCTTCGCGTTCATGACGCGCGTGGCCGAAAAGGCCGAAGAACTGAACCATCATCCCGAATGGACCAATGTCTACAAAACGGTGGAAGTGATTCTGACAACGCACGATTGCGGCGGCGTAAGCGAGCTAGATGTGAAGCTTGCCACTTTCATGGACGAAACTGCGCGCGAGTAGTGTTCTACTCTTTCGCTCTATTCTTTGACCGGTGGCGGTGGCGGCTTCTGTAGCTTGGCTTCGCGCAACAGAATGTAAAGCGTCGAGCCGATGATGACGATGGCGCCCACGCCGGTCCAGATGCTCGGCACTTCGCCGAACAGCCAGACGCCGAACAAGGCCGCCAGCAGAATCTGCAAGTAATCAATCGGGTTCATCACGGTCGCTTCCCCGTAGGTGAAGGCCTTGATCATCATGTACTGGCCCACACTGGCCATTACGCCGATGGCCACCAGGTAAATCCATTGATCGGGGCCGGGCATCTGCCACACGAAATAGGCCGGCACGGCGGTAATGAGCGCTGTTCCCGTCGCGAACCACGCCATGATGGTGGCCGGGCCATCTACGGCGGCCTGCTGGCGCACCACGCTCATGGCGCCCGCCACCGCCAGGGCCGACACAAGTGCGGCCACCGCCGGCAGATCAATCGGTACTTCTGTGGGGCGCAGCATGATCAAGACGCCGATAAAACCCAGCAGGGTTGCAAGCCCGCGCCGCCAGCGCACCACTTCGCCTAAAAACATCACCGCCAGCAAAATCATGAACAGCGGCCGCGTGTAGCCCAGCGAGATCGCGGTTGCGAGCTCCATGTGGGTCACGGCATAGAACCCTGCGTTCATGCCCACAGCAGCGCACAGCACGCGCACAAGGTGCAGGTCGGGCCTGGCGGTTTTGTAGACACTGAAGCCGTAACGCAGGACGAAGGGGATGACGATGCTCAGCCCGAAGAAACAGCGGAAGAACACCATTTCGGCCACGGGCATGCCTTGGCCGACTTTTTTGATCAGTACCGAAACGCCCGAAAACACCAGGGCGCTGCCCACCATCCAGACAGCGCCTTTGAAGTTGTCGATGGGGACGTGATTGGGGGAGGACGCCATTCTGCCGATGGTTTCAGATTGTGATGCGATTTGAAACGACTTAAACCTGCCGCCGGTTTCCAGCAATGCCGGTTTGGGTATGTCAGATACCTGCCGAACGCCATAACTTAAGGTAAGGTTTGGCCTCATTCAGACTTTGCCGACTTCAGCGGATCTCACGTGACAGCTAAAACTCCTACTTCTCGGCAGCCGACGCGCAGCCCAAAGCACAACATCCAGCCCATGCGCGGATTCTTCGGCATTGGTGTCGAAGGCATCAGCAAGTCGTTCAATGTCGGCAATCTGTTCCGCTCGGCCCACGCCTTCGGGGCCAGCTTTGTGTTCACGGTTGCCGCGGCCTACCGCCGCCGCGACGGCAAACAGACCGACACGTCCGACGCCACTTCGAACCTGCCGTTTTATGCCTTCCCGGATGTCGCGCATTTGCAGCTGCCCCAGCGCTGCGCGCTGGTGGGGGTTGAGTTTCTGGAAGATGCTGTTGACCTGCCCAGCTTTCATCATCCCCGCCAGGCGGCTTATGTGATGGGGCCTGAACTAAGCTCGCTGTCGCCTGAAATGCTGGCGCGGTGTGATCATGTGATCAAAATCCCCACCCGTTTTTGCCTCAACGTCGGAATCGCTGGCGTCATCGTGATGTATGATCGCATGCTGGTGCATGGCAGCTTCCCGGCGCGGCCCATGTTGCCGGGCGGCCCGGGCCTGACGCTGCCCGACGAATACCGCGCGGCCCCGCCCCTGGCCGAAGTCGACTTCGCCTCGCGCGGCGGCGGGCGCAAATACAAAGACTAGTTTTGTTTTCTCATTTTATTTTGTGTGCGAAAGCCTTGCACGACGGGCATTGCTGTTCGCATAATCGGTGACCGATACTTTGTGGTGATGAACATGCGTGCATTCTCGGTCGGACTTCTGGTGGCGGCGGCTTTGGCGGCAACACCCGCAGCAGCGCAAGACGTGAAAGTGCTGACAACCAGCGGCAAGTGGACGGCCTACACCTACCAAGAAGACGGCAAGAACGTCTGCTACATGGCCTCGAAGCCGATCAAGTCGGAAGGCAATTACAAAGCCCGCGGCGAAGTGCTGACGCTGGTGACGCACCGCCCCGGCGAAAACGCGCTGAACGTGGTCAGCATCGTGGCGGGTTACGCCTATCAGCCCGACAGCGATGTGACGGTGCAGGTGGGCGCGCGTAAGTTCATATTCTTTACCTTCGGCGAACGCGCCTGGGCGCGCGACAATCAGACCGATAAAACCATTGTGCAGACAATGGTGAAGGGCAACTCGCTGACCGTACGCGGTACGTCGTCGCGCGGCACGACCACCATCGACACCTATTCCCTGCAAGGCTTCGGTGCGGCCTACAAGGCCATCAACGATACGTGTGGTGTTAAAAATTAGATTTAAAGTCTCGCCGCCAGCATTTGCGTAATCAGGCCGGGCTCGCCATCGCTGACCGCGACGCCATCAATGGCGATGACGCTGCGCAAGCCCAAAGCGTTCGATGTAAACACCTCACTAGCCCCTTTCAGCATCTCAACGGTGATTGGTTTTTCTTCGCCGCGCGCCAGTTTCAGCACATCAGCGCGCATCACCCCCGGAAGTGCCCCCTCTTCAACTGGCGGCGTTATGATCGCCCCGTCGATCAGCGCAAAGATATTTGCAATCGTTGTTTCCGCCACACGCTCTTGCGTGTTCAGCAGCACGGCATCGTCAGCCCCGAGTTCGGCGGCATCTTTGCGCGCCAGAACGTTGTCGAGATAGTTGGTGCTTTTAATAAACGACAACGGCGAATGTTCATTGCGCCGGGTAATTGTGGAAACCACGACGCTGATGGGCGTGCTCAGGTCAGGCATCGGGGCTGCCGTGATCAGCAAGGTTGGGTTCGGTGTGGCCGGCGGCAAAAGCCCGCGCGGCCCGGCTCCGCGCGTCACCGTCAAGCGCACAACAGCGTCATCCAAATTATTTTCCTGGGCCACGCGCTCGATCAATGCGTTCAGTGTCGTATCGGGCCACGGCACATCCAATCCGATGGCGTGTCCGTCGCGGCGCAAGCGCTCCAGGTGCGCATGCAGGCGTTTGCCCTGGCCTTTACGCACGGCGATGGTTTCAAAGATGCCGTCACCCAGCAGCAAGCCGCGATCACCAGGCGCAATATGCGCCTCGGCATCATCCATCAGCTTGCCGTTTAAGCAGACGCGCATATGAAAACCTATCCCTGCTACAGCGCCGACAGCAATGTCTGCGCCTTCAATACGCTTTCGGCATACTCCTGCGCCGGATCGGAATCCGCAACTATGCCGCCGCCGGCTTGTGCCGCCACAATATCTCCAGCCCTAATCAAGGTGCGGATAATGATCGACGAGTCCATGGCTCCGTCAAATCCCAACCACGCGACCGAGCCGCAGTAAGGCCCGCGCGCCACAGGCTCAAGATCGTGAATGATCTTCATGGCCCTGATCTTGGGCGCGCCGGTAATGGACCCGCCCGGAAAGCACGCGGCCAGTAAATCCACCGCCGTACATTCGGGTCGCAACTGCCCGGTCACGACCGACACCAGGTGATGCACGGCAGCAAAGCTTTCCAGCCCGCACAAGCTTGGCACATCGACCGAGCCCGGCACGCATACACGGCTGATGTCGTTGCGCAGCAAATCCACGATCATCAGGTTTTCGGCGCGGTCCTTGGCGCTTGCGCGCAA
>JAEUKL010000143.1 GCA_016793005.1 Rhodospirillaceae bacterium
GGTGGGAAGGCGTTTTAGATCGCCAGAAACTTGGGGCGGCGCTGTCAGGAGCGGGGGCTTCAGGGCCGCACGCAGCGGCGGCTGCTGAAGCCCCTGCGGACTGATACTAGGCTTTCAGGAACTTCGCGATGGCCTCAGCCCAGGCTTCCGGCTGCTGGTCGATGATGTCCACACCACCGCCCTGCAACTCTGCAAACGAGAAGTCGGGCCGCATCTTCATCGTTTCTTTGGCGTTCTGATAAATCTGATCGCCAGTATTGGTGATGATCAACGTCGGGCGTTTGATCTTCGGAATCGACGCATTGTGGTTGTAAATGAACGCAGCATGGTGGCCGTACCAGAACGGCCCGTAGCCCACAAAACGTTCAACCGTATAGCGCGTCATCAGTTTCGCATCGGGATTGGTGCCCGAGGCGCTGTACATTCTAAACCGGCTCATGAATGACGCCGTCAGATGGCTGCCGTCGGGCTTGTAGACAAAGTCGATCTCGTTACGCTGTACGCCATTCAGGAAATTCTCGCGCTCGGTTTCCGTCATGGGGAAGGGGCCGGCCAGAATCAGTTTGCGCACGCGGTCGCGGAACTGCTGCTCAACCTCTGTGGCGACCAGCGCGCCGGTGTGGTGGCCCAGCACGTCGACGGTTTTAAGGCCCAGATGATCCAGCACCGGCGGCACGATTTTGGCCCAGTCTTCGACCTTGGGCACAAAGGTTGTTGTATCGGACATGCCAAAGCCAGGGCAATCCACGGCAATGGGGCGAATGCCGCGATCCATGAATGGCTTGAACACACTCTCGAACTGGCGCGAGCTCATAGGTGCCTGGTGGATCAGCACCAAGGGTGTGCCGCCATTGGCGCCGTCCTGATAGTGGATTTGCCCATAGGGACCTTCCGCATAGCCGCGTTTCATTTTGGGCAAGGTGATCGGGGCCGGTGCGGGATTGGGCTTATATTTCACGGGCGGAGGTGTGTCCTGGGCCTGAGCAGTCTGTGTGTTCAGTGCGGCAATCGCGGCAGCACCCGCCGCAAGTGCACGGCGTGAAATTTTAGGGGCCTGGTCTGACGTCATAGCTTGCTCCTGCCTATGTAAAAGCATGGTTTCGGGACCGAAACTTTAAA
Source organism: Rhodospirillaceae bacterium (assembly GCA_016793005.1). GTDB lineage: Bacteria > Pseudomonadota > Alphaproteobacteria > Rhodospirillales > Rhodospirillaceae. Next base: position 1,120 of record JAEUKL010000143.1, read on the forward strand.
CGCACCATGTATCGCTCTGCGGTCGGTGGCCGCCTAGAGCCTGCATATAAGGTGAACGCATATCGGGTCAGCCCTTCTTGATCAGGCTGAATTCGCTGCCGAATTTTTGGCACTGCACGCGCAGTTCTTCCTTAATGGCAATCACGGCCGGGGGCTCGAACGCCCGGTACGAGCTGATAAAGCCCGAGTGCGATTTCACCTCCGCATCTGGACAACGCAGGGCAATCAGTTCACCGCGCTGCACTTCGGCCGCGACGGCATTGGGGGCCAGGATCGTCACAAGGTCGGAATTCATCAGAATACCTTTGATCAGCGGTATCGAATGCGTCTCGATCACTTTTCGCGGGGTCGGCAGGCGTTTCTTGGTAAAAGTTGCACGGAAGTACGGGTCCATCGCCGACTCTGGACCCAGAATAATCCATTCGTATTCACCTAAATCTTTCAGTGACACTTTGCGCAAGTCGCCAAGCGGGTGTCCGCGGCGCGCAATAACGGATGAGCGGTGCGAGAACAACACTTCTGTCTGCAGGCCTGAGGCCTCGATGCCCGCGTGCGGTGGGGGCAGCAAACCGAAGCCAAAATCCAATTCCGCTTTCAAAATGCCGTCGATGACATCTTCATAGAGTCCTGCGCGGATTGTGACACGCAAGTTTGGCCACTTTTGGTGCAAGGCCAGAACGGCATCCAGCACCACGTTGTCGGCATAGTTGGCGGTCACACCAAATGTGACATGCCCTGAAAGCAATCCCTTGGTGGCCTGCAACTCTTCGGTTGCGCGCTTTACATCGGTGATGATAGTGCGCGCGTAAGGCACCAGTTGTTTGCCGTACACCGTCAACGTAATGCCATGCGGCGTGCGCTCGAACAGTGTCACGCCTAAATCATCTTCAAGAAGTTTGATGCTGCGCGACAGTGCAGGCTGAACAATGCCAAGTGCGCGCGAGGCGCGCGTCATGTTGCCGTGCTCGGCCACGGCCAGAAACCGCCTCAGGTTTTGCAGATCTAACATGGGCTCCCCGCGTGGTGTTTGTCCGCATTCCGAACAATCGCGGTCGGGCGAACGAGCTTAAAGCCTAATAAAAACAGCATCGCACAGGGCTTTAGGGGGTTGTCAACGGACCAGCGACGTTATCACAAAATGTTATTGCGTATTCATTTTTCAGCATTTGACGGTATGGCGGCTTGGTCAGAGGATAAAGGCCGTGCGCGCGTCGGGGGGTCGGGCGGGCGACGAGTGTTCAGTACACTTCGCCAGTCAAAGTTTGCGTTTTGCAGTTCGCATTTTTTACGCAAGCGCGTCGATATCCCCAGATTTTTTGCGCCGGCCTGTTTCTTGTAGCGGTCGGATTTAAGGAGGGTCTTCTATATGGCTGAACTTACGAAAGCGGCGACAAACGTGGAAGGTAAGCAAACCTTCGCGGCCGATTATTTTAAGTCTGACACCGACAAGCAAGTGTGGCTGGGCAACCCGCATATCGACAACCTGGTGTCGGTCACGCTGGCGCTGGGCGCAGAGATTTGGGCGGTGAAACAGCGCCAGATCATTTCTGAGAAACTGGCTGCGAAGAAAACTTTCCCGACCACAGCGGCCATTGAGGCTTACAAGCCCAGCAAAGATGAAGAGGCCGAGTGGGATGCCGAGCGCCAGGCTTTGGCGAAACGCCTTTACAGCTGGTTTGCGCGTGAGACTGTCGCGCCAGCCTCAGCCTCGAAATAAGGGGAGCATGACCATGAATCGCCGTGAAACATTAGCGATTGCCCCCATGCTGACGGCACTGGCGTTGGGTTCGCACAGTCAAGTGGCTTCGGCTGCAACCACAACCGAAGTGAAAATTGATCCGTACAATCAGACGCCCGAGCAGGAAGCGCGCCATGCCGTGCGCTTGCCGAAACTCGACCAGCAAAGCGTGCAGGACTTTTTAAGCTCGACGCGCGCTTCGCTGGGCAAAGAGTTCCGCCCCATGCGCGGTATTCTGGAAAAGGCGCTGGCCGAAAAGGGCATCGCCATGGATGCCGATATGAGCCAGGAGCAGGCGTGGACGACGCTGATGCAGCATCCCATGTACGCCATGAACGCGCGCATCTGGATGAGTACCCAGCAGCAAATGTGGTCCAATATTTACGGCATCTTCCATGAAAATGCCGATACGATTCTGGCGGAACTGGAAAAGGCCGATAAGTCGGGCCCGGGCCGCCTTGAGCTGAACCCGAACATGGACCTGCCGGCCTATACCCGGCATGAAATTCACATTCAGCCTGGCGGCTATGTCGGCGATCCGTTCGCGGGTGCAATTTCGCACTACGGCTTCAAGCAGTTCGACCGCAACGTGTTCAAGAACGACCGCATGGAGCACCATTTGGCCATGGCGATGGAAACACCCATCCCGGCCGATGGCAAAGTACGCCGCATCCTCGACATGGGCACGGGCTTCGGCGCGTTCGCGACCTCGCTGAAAGAGCGCTTCCCTGATGCGGAAGTCTGGGGCGTCGATGTCGGCGGCCCGATGGTGCGCTGGGCCCACTATCGCGCGGTAAAGATGGGCTTAGACGTGAACTTTGCGCAGCGCCTTGCAGAAGATACCAAGTTTGAAGACGGTTATTTCGACGTAGTGGTCAGCTACATCCTGCACCACGAAGTGCAGCCCGATGTGCACGAGAAGATTGTTCGCGAAGCATATCGTGTCTTGCGTCCGGGCGGTTCGTACTTCCCGGTCGACTTCGTGACCAAAGGTAATCCGCGCTACATGGGAGCACCTGATCTGATGCGGAAAGCGTCGATTTGGCAGGATCACCGCTGGAACACGGAAGTATGGTCGCCGGCGTACCGCGAGACTGACTTCCCCGAGATCATGCGTAAAACAGGTTTTGTCGATATGAAGGTGTCAGCCAAAACCGGCACGGCCTTCCAAGACGTCTACGGCTTTAAACCGCTCGCTTAAACACGACGTAGCATTCGAGATAGGTGTGCGCCAATGACGGGTGACGTCAGAACTGGCGGCAGGAAAAGTCTGCCTGCTTCATAGTGTCGGATATTTACCAATCCCAGCGTCGCGCATCTCTCCGACTACGGTATTGTCGTGATGCGCGGCACGGTGTTTCGAGAGGCCCTAATTCGCGGAGTTTGAACACGTGAGTGCGATGCCCGAGATTGCAGTTCCCAACATCAATGCCGCGTCCCGCGGGAAACCAACCGTATTGCGCACACGGCCTGTCCGCGACATCGACGATGATGATGCGAAGATCGACCGCGAATTGCTGCGTAGCGCGTCGCGCTGCTTTGATGCGCTTGAGATTATTAATGCCTATCGCAGCATCTCTGCCCCGCAGATGGCCAGACTGCTGCGTGTGCCGCGCACGACGGTCGCGCGCATTCTGCGTACGTTGATGCAACGCGGCTACATTTCGCGTACTGAGGACGGGCGCTACGCCCTGACGCTGGAAGTGAACAGGTTGTCGTCGGGGTATGCCTACGCGGAGCGGGCCTTGCCGCACTTGCGCGCCATTCTGATGAAGGAAGCGCAAAGCTATTTGTGGCCGCTGGCGGTTGTACTGCCGCAAGGCAATGCCTTGTATACTTACGCCCCGACCGACGGTTTAACGCCGTACAAATTGTTCTGCATCCCTGAAGGCTCACGCGTGCCCTACATCGCCACGGCGGCCGGGACGGTGTATCTGGCCTACTGCACGGCGGATGAACGGGCCGCGATCATGCACATGGGGTCCGAAGGGACATCAAACGCAAGCCGATCAAAAGAAAAGCTGTGCGCAACGGAAGGCGCGCTGTCGAAAGATTGTACGGCTGCGCAGTTGGAGGGCGATATCAGGTTGGCGCGCGCCCAAGGCTACTTGGCGAAAAGCGAACACAGCATGGGCAGTGCGCGCTTAAATGATATGTACCATGGTCAAACCGTTGTCGCGGTGCCGTTGCTGGTCGATGGCGATATCTGCGGAACTTTAGTCACGCGCATTATTACGTCAGCCGTGCCGAAATCCGATATCGGTGCGAAGATTTATCCGCGCTTACAGCGTATCGCCGCCGATCTTGCTTCGGCTTGGTGTGCTGCGACAGCAGGCCCCGACGTGCCGCTAGCTGCCGAGTAAGGCTGCCGCGTAAGCGCTCTATCTGCGGCGTATGTTGTTCTGCTGAATGCCGACAGCAGTTCCCAGTTTTGAGGCTTGAGCTTGGATACAAAAGAAAAGGGCCGGGGTTTGATCCCCGGCCCTTCGTCTTTCAGCAGATGGATGCTTAGAAGTTATACTCTTAGAAATTATACGATGCACGCACACCCACTGTGCGCGGATCAGCCGGCGCCCAGCGGATTTCGTTCTTGAACGGGCCCAGGCCTGTCGGGAAGGTGAACAGGTCGACGCCTGCTGCTGTAGCCGTCGACTTAATCACTGTGTTCTTCGTCAGGTTGGTGACGAACGCTTCAATCGACATGTTCTCGTCACGGATGCCCAGGCGCGCATTGACGTTCGAGTAACCGCCGATCCACGCAGACTCAGCGAAGTCAGTGTAGCGTTTGCCGCGATAGGCATAGTCAGCGCGCGCAAACCAATCGAAACGCTCGGTCAACTTATCTTCGTATTCAGCCACGGCCGACCAAGTGTACTTGGGCGTGATAGGCAGGCGGCGACCGATGACGCCGGTTGCAGCGCCCGTTGCAGAGGCGGCGGTGCCGTAAACGTTGGAGCAGTCAGCGCAGGTTCCGTAGGTCTTAATTTCGCTGTCGTTCAGCCCGAAGTTACCTGACAGGCGGAACTCTTTCGTCACCTGGAACTGACCTTCCCACTCAATACCCTTTAAGGCCACCGTGCCCGAGTTGGTTGTCAAGCCAATCAGGTTATTGAAGATCGCCCCGGTGCTGAGGATGACCGAGACCGGGATCGAGTTGGCAACCTGACCGTTCTTCCATTTGTCGTAATAGACGGTAAACGTGGTGCGACCACGTCCGTCGAGGAATGACGACTTGATACCGGCTTCGTAGTTATCAAGTTTTTCCTGAAGGTAGGAAATGCCCGCGCCGGACTGTTGAAGAATGGTGATCACTTCCGGCGGCGAGGTTGTTAGACCGGTGTTAAATCCACCCGGGCGATAACCGCGCGAGAACAACGCATAAATCGTTGAGTCATCTGTAAACTTGTAGTCGAGAGATGCGCGTGGCGAGAAGCTCTTGTAGGTCTTGTCAAACGGGTTCGCGGCAACACCGGTCACAGGCAGGCCGGTGGTGGCGACCTTGGGCTGAAGATGCAGGTCGTCCCACTGATAACGGCCTTCAAGTGTCAGCGTGAGTTCCGGTGTGAAGTCGTAGTAAGCGGCGGCGAACACGGCGGGCGTCTTCACTTCCTGCGCCGTGATGGCCGCCGAGAAGTTCGGGCCCGCAGCGCTGTTGCCGTAAACGGTACCGCCCGGCGTTTTACCGTCGAAGTAGTTACCGCCGAACGTCCAACGCAGTGACTGATCCTGCGGCGATGTTACGCGTAGTTCCTGGCTCCAATCCTCGGTCATGTTCTGGCTCACCTGCATGAACTGTACCCAAGGCACGCGTGTGGCCGCCAGCGCCGGTGTGTAGAGTGGATTGGCAATGGTGTGGGAATCACGGTAGTTCAAGTCCAGCACAACCATGGTCTTATCGCGGTGGTAAGCCGTCAGCCCGCTGAACACATAGCCGCCTTCTGTCTCATAGTCGAAGCGCATATGGCTTTGGAACGAGTGACGCTTCAACCCGCCGCTGGTTTTAAACTGCGGATCGAAGATCAGGAAGTTCGGGTTCGGGGCGAACAGCGCGTTTTTCGTCGCCGGCAGGCTGAAGTCATAGTCGCCCGAGACCAGGTTGAGGACATTGCCTTTCACTTTGGGCAACTCGCCGCACCAATAGCCGAACGATGCGCGTGAACTGGCCGCCGCCGTGCCATAGGCCGAGCCCGGTACGACGGTCGACGAGAATGGCGTGCAGCTTCCATCGGCATTCACGCGACTGGTGAACTCGGTTGACTTAAACGCACCTTGCGCCGGCGGGCCGTCATTGTCTTCAAACCAGTTGGCGTAGGTTTTGACCTTCAAGTTGTCCGTGGGTGTGAACACCAACGAGCCCGACACCGATCCTGTATTTTGTTCCTGGAACTTCTGGCCGCCGGGGTTCGTGGCATTCACGAACGAGCCGCCTTTGTGCATGTCGCGGCCCGTGATACGCCCCGTCAATTTGTCCGCGACGATCGGGCCTTCGAACGACAGGCTGGCGTCGTGTGAACTAAAGCTCGAAGCCTCAGCGGTAATTCTGCCCTTGAACTCGTTGGAGGGATCTCTGGTCACGTAGTTGATCGCACCCATGAAGGTCGAACGGCCGAAGTAGACGCTCTGCGGTCCCTTCAACACTTCGATACGCTCAACGTCAGCGGCCGAAGGTGGTTGAGCGCCCACCACGGGTGTGCCGTCGATGAACAATTGTCCGCCGCCAACCACGCCGGTTGCTTGGTTGGTCAGGAACAGACCGCGGAATACGAGCGAGCTGGATCCGCGTTCGTTACGACCCGAGGCGCCGGCTTGCGGCGTGTAGTTGAAGCTGGGGGTCATCAACACCACGTCATCGAGTTTCTTGATGTTTGCGGCTTCGATGTCGCGCGCTGAGAAGGCGGTGATGGCGATCGGCACCGTCATCAGATTTTCTTCAACCCGGCGAGCGGTGACGGTGATTTCTTCCAGTGCCAAGCCTTGCGCTTGTTGCTGCGCGTAAGCCGCGCCCGCAGACAAGCCAATCAGGCTTGCTGTTGTCAGCAAGCCAAGCAGTCGTGTCGATGTACGCATATTTAGGAACCCCCTTCGATAAGATAGACAGGTGATATGGCCAGCTTTTCGAGCTGCCCCCAGTCGCGTCGAAGGCTAAGTGAGGCCATAGAGGCCCCATAGGAATGATCCCGGGCTTACCGAATATCGGTACGTCATCCGCGAATTTCGAGAACAAATATTCTCGAAAAGTCATTAATATAATTTATTTATTATAAAATTATTTAATAGAATATACTTAAATTACGAAGCCGTGAAAATACACCGGCAATGGCTCTAATTGTCCTATCCGCTCAACCGGCGAGTTCCTGAATGCCCCTGTAGTGCGCCAGCGCCTCGGGGTTGGCGAGGGCTTCGGTGTTTTTGACGGGCCTGTTGTGGATGACTTCACGGACGGCCAGTTCAACGATCTTGCCCGACTTGGTGCGGGGGATGGCAGGCACCGCGATAACCTTGGCCGGTACATGGCGCGGGGTGCAGTTGGCCCGGATGCGCTTTTTGATCTTGTCGGTCAGGGCTGCGTCCAGCGTCGCCCCGGGTTTGAGCACCACAAACAGAATCACGCGCACATCGTTGTCCCAGTCCTGGCCG
>JAEUKL010000156.1 GCA_016793005.1 Rhodospirillaceae bacterium
CCAGGCGCGGTGCACCCGATCCCATGTGATAGCCCACGCGCACGTTAGCCGCCTGCCCGATGGCCAGCGGCACCATGAAGGTCATGGACGCGACGTTGATGGTGATCTGGTGCGCGGCCAGCGCGGTGACACTAATCGTGCCCATCATCAAGGCGCCCGCCATGAACAACAGCGCTTCCACGGCGATGGTGATGGCGATGGGCCAACCCAGAATGAACAGTTCACGCACCAGTGACCATTCAATCAAATGGGTCCATTCAATCAATCCGCGTCGCACGTGCATTCCTAACGCCGGCACCAGTTTGATCCAGCTGTAAGTGACGATGAACATGGTCCAGGTGGTGATGGCGGTGGCGGTGGCCGAGCCCAAAAGGCCCATCTCGGGCAAGCCAAAGGCCCCGTGGATCAGCCCGTAGTTCAACACGCCGTTCATCACCAGGCCGCCGAAGGCCACCATCATCACCATGCGCGGATGGCTCATGGAGGCGAGATACACGCGCAGTGTGGCCAGCCACATCAAGGCCGGTGCGCCTAAAAACAAAATGCGGTCGAAGTCGCGCACGTTCCGCGCCAAATCAGCGGGCTCGTTGATCAGCAGCAACAGGGGCTCGACGTTCCATAAAATCAGCATGCCAGGCACCAGGGCCGCGGTCGCCAGCACGAAGCCCGCGCGCAAGTAGGGCGCGATACGTTCGGGCGTGTCAGCGCCGCGCGCGTGGGCTATGGCAATCCCGGCGCTGGAGGCAATGCCCTGCAAGATCATGATGCTCATGAAAAACAAAGCACTGCCCAACCCGCCGGCGGCAATGGCCTCGCCGCCGAGTGCGCCCAGCAGCACGGTGTCGGTTACGCCCATGCCGACTTGCGCCAGTTGAGCAATGGCTAACGGCGCTGAGAGTTTCAGCGTGGCGCGAAGTTCTTGGCGAAAACGAAAGTGGGTCGAAGGAGCGGTGGTCATAGCGGACATCCTGGGGGCCGGTCATGCGGGCCCTTGCAAGGACGCCGCGGCGTTAATGGTGTTGCAGCAGAAGCGGTCGGGACGCTCCCGAAATGGCGGCACACACATATGTGACGCTGGTAATGGGCGTGACGCCGCTCATGAGAAGCGCGCTGTATCGCGGAATTGATCGGATCATGTGCGGCCCTCCTTGAATGTTGACGTCGGATACTGCTGGCGTGAAAAGCGAAGGCCGCCCTCGTACGGGCCTAGAAGGTTAATGTCAATGGGAGTGCGGCGCATGGGCGTATGCATTTGTCACAATCCCATCTTTCGTGCCCAAAGGTTCATCACCTATCATCCAGCCATACTTTTAAGCACGTCGTACTGAACAATGGGGATGGGGCATGAGTGTATCACGCGTTGCGGTCGTCACCGGCGGAACCCGGGGCATTGGCCGGGCTATCAGCCTGGCATTGAAAAGCGCGGGCCATAAGGTCGCGGCCAATTACTGCGGTAATGACGAGGCCGCTAAGGCCTTCACGGCGGAAACAGGCATTCCCGCCTACAAGTGGGACGTGGGCGATTATCAGTCCTGCCAAGACAGCATCGCGCAGATCACGAAAGACTTCGGCCCCGTCGACATCGTGGTGAACAACGCCGGCATCACGCGGGACGGCACCATGCACAAAATGGACTTTGAGCAATGGCAGGATGTGATCGCGACGAATCTCGGCTCTTGTTTCAACATGTGCCGCGCGGTCATCGACAGCATGCGCGCCCGCAACTTCGGGCGCATCGTGAATATCGGATCCATCAACGGCCAAGCCGGGCAGTACGGCCAGGTGAACTATGCCGCCGCCAAGTCGGGCATTCACGGGTTCACGAAAGCCTTGGCCCAAGAGGGTGCAGGCAAGAACATCACGGTGAATGCCATTGCGCCCGGCTATGTAGATACCGACATGGTGCGCGCCGTACCGCCGCCTGTGCTGGAGAAAATCATCGCGCGCATCCCGGTGGGGCGTTTAGGCCGTGCGGAAGACATTGCCAGAGGCGTGATGTTCCTGGTGGCCGATGATGCGGATTTTATTACCGGCTCGACCATGAGCATCAACGGCGGGCAGCATATGTATTAAGTTGAACTTTCCTGAGGAGTGGCCGGCGGCTACGCCACCCGATTTTCTAATTTAGCTTTATATGTCACCCCCGCGGAAGCGGGGGTCCATCCCGCAGCGCGCGCTTTGAGAAATGGATTCCCGCGTTCGCGGGAATGACAGCTTGAGTGTACATAATAAAAAAAGCCGGGCGTTTAAGCCCGGCTTTTGAATTTGTATGTCGCGGCTGAGTTAGCCGACAGCAACGCGCTTGGTTTCTTCGAGCAAACCGAGCTTGCCGGCCACTTCGGTGAAGATGCCGATTACTTGCTTGATCTGCTCTTCGGTGTGGGCCGCGCACAGGCTGCACCGCAACAGCGAATAGCCGTGCGGGGTCGCCGGCGGGAACGCCAAGTTCACATACACGCCCGCTTCAATCAGGCCCTGCCAGAAGGCAACGCATGTTTGCGGATCGGGGGCCACAACGGCCACCACCGGGCTGATGTCGCTGGCAACTTTTAAGCCCGCATCAACCAGGCCTTTGTGCAGCATCTTGGCATTGCGCATCAAACGCGTACGGAGCGCACCGCCGTTCTTCACCAGGCCCAAGTTCACTTTCGCCGAGGCGACAACCGACGGCGGCAGCGAGGCGGTGAAGATGTAAGCGCGGCAGACGTAGCGCAGCATTTCAAAGTCGGGGTAGCTGGAGACGACGAAGCCGCCCACGGTGCCCACCGATTTCGAGAACGTACCGACGATGAAATCCACATCCTCTTCGCAGCCCACTTCTTCCGGCAGGCCGCGGCCATAACGGCCCAGCACGCCCATGGAGTGCGCTTCGTCGCTGAGGAGATAGGTATTGGCGTACTTCTTTTTGATCGCGACGATCTCAGCCAACGGGGCCTTGTCGCCGAGCATCGAGTAGATGCCTTCGATCACAATCAATTTGTTGCCGGGTTTGTCGGCCAAACGCGCGAGGCGCTTATCCAGGTCGGCGGCATCGTTGTGCTTGAAGCGGATAATTTCCGCCTGGCTCTGACGTACGCCGTCATAGATAGAAGCGTGGCAGTCGGCGTCCATGATGATGTAGTCGCCGGGGCCCATCAGCGTCGAGAGCACGCCGGCATTGGCCAGGAAGCCCGTCGAGAACACGATGGCGTGGTCTTTTTGGAAGAAGTCGCACAGCGCGTATTCCAGCTCTTTATGGCCGGAATAGGTGCCGTTCAGCATGCGCGAGCCGGTGGTGCCCGTGCCGAAGTCATCCAGCGCGTCGTGCGCAGCCTTTAAAGCTTCGGGCGCGAACGTCAGGCCCAGGGAATTGTTGGTGCCGCACAGAATGGTGCGGCGGTTGCCAATGATAGCTTCCGTCTGCGACAGCACTTGGTCCATGCGGACGTTGAAGGGATCGGGGCCGCCGTTGGAAACGATGGCAGCGCGCTGCGTCTTCACATTCGCAAAACGATCAAAAATACCAGCCATGAGCGTAAACCTTTGTTCTTTTGTGATGCGAGGTAATCGGAGCCCCTAAGCTCGAACTAACCCTTCACAATTTTTTCAACAGCCACAGCCAGTTGAGCGATCGTCGTGATATCCGGCAGCATGTTCATCGGCACCGAGATATCGAAACGGTCTTCGACCGTAGCCACGAACTCCATCACCACCAGAGAGTCGAAGTTCAGGTCTTCGCTGAACCGCGTCTCGGGTTTGAGGTCCACTCCGGTTTTGTTGAAGGGGGTCAGAAGTTCCAACAACGCCGCAAAAGTCTCGGGCGAATAGTCACCGCTTGCAGCCATGTCTCTCTCTGAAACCCGTTCTTAAAAACCTCCGAGAGAACGTCTTTTTCGCGGTGCAACCCGCTTTGCGCTCTGCTCGAAGGGCTATTGGGGGGGAATGACGGAAAAATGACAAATCAACTTAGGCTGTAACTCTTTAACAAGCCTTGTGAAATTGCCCAATTTGCGGTGTTTTTGAAGCCTTTGGCGATGTCCCAGCCAGGAACCCACCCCGGAACGGGGCCGCCCCGGGCCACCCAATCGCAGTGCAGCATTTCC
>JAEUKL010000176.1 GCA_016793005.1 Rhodospirillaceae bacterium
GTCATTGGCCAGCATCACGGCTTCATCGACCGTGTCATACGCCATCACCGGCATGATGGGCCCGAAGGTTTCATCGCGCATCAGCGCCATGGAATGATCGACGTTGGTGACGACGGTTGCGCGGCACCACTTGCCGCCATCGTGATCTTCCGTGGGACCGCCACACAGAATTTTCGCACCCTTGGCCGTCGCATCCGCCAGATGCCGGTCAATGATGTCGGCCTGCGCGCCTGAAATAATCGGGCCCAAGTGCCCTTGCGCGATGTTGGGATAGTTGATGGTCACAGCTTGGGATTTCTTCACCAACTTATCGACAAAGGTGTCGTAAATGGAACGGTGCACGTAAATGCGCTCGGTCGAGAGGCACACCTGTCCCGAATTAACGATGGACTGGCGCAAGATCGCATCGGTCGCGCGCTCGACATCGGCACCCGGCAACACAATGGCCGGGTCTTTGCCGCCCAGTTCCAAAAACATGGGGATGAAGTACTCGGCAGCCGCTTTGGCCACCGCACGGCCGGTTTTCACGCTGCCGGTCAGGCAAACAATGTCGACATTGGGCACGATGGCCGCGCCGGTCTCGGCCCCGCCCGCCACAAAGGCCAGCACCTCGGCCATTTCGGGCACCGCATCAACCGTGGCCTGCAACGGCGCGATGAAGCGCGGCGTCACTTCACTGGGCTTGATCAGCACGGCGCAACCCGCGATCAAGGCCGGGACCGCGTCAATCAGCGACAACGTGATGGGGAAGTTCCAGGGACTGATGATGCCTGCCAGCGCATAAGGCACATGCTGCGGGCGGAAGCGCACATCCGGCGCTTCGCTGGAGCGCTCCTCAATTTCCGTGACATAGCCGGGCGCCACCCGGCACCACTTGCGAATGCGCTTGGCCGCACCCGCCACTTCGTTCTTTGAAATGGTATAGCGGCCCGTATCGGCCACCAGCGCATCGAGAATGACCTGATGATTGCGGTCGATCTCATCGGCCCATTTCAGCAGAACCTTCGCGCGGCCCTCGAAGCCCAGTGCTTGCCAGCGGCTTTGATTGGCGCGTAAGCGCTTGGCGATGGCCGCAACCTCATCAGTACTGGCGGTTGCGAACTCATAGTCCACGCGGCCCGTACGCGGATTGCGCGCGGTCAGTTTCTGCGGCATAGCGGCAACCTAATCTGTTTGCGCCCTAGACGGTATGTTGTTATATTTACATGCTAACAGCAATGCAAATCGTTTTCGCGGTTTGCGACGTATAATTAAGACACACCATCCGCGGGGGCCGAACGGCATGATCTTGAATAACTGGTACGTCGCAGGCGAAACTGCCTCATTTGAAGGTCCGGGCCCCTTCAGTGTGAAAATGCTGGGCGCCGACTTGGTGCTGTTCCGCGACAGTGCCGGCGTGCTGCATTGCCTCAGTGCCGTATGTTGTCATCGCGGCGCGGCGCTCGCCGTGGGCAAAGTGAAGGGCGATTGTGTCGCTTGCCCCTACCATGGCTGGGAGTTCGCGGCCGACGGCAAGTGCACCAAAATCCCTGCTCTGGGCGCTGATGCGAAGATTCCCAAACGCGCGCGCATCGATGCTTACCCCCTGCGTGAAAAGTTCGGCTGGACCTGGGTATTCATGGGCGATGACCTGGAACAGTCGCCGCCATTTCCGGGCGATGACGTTTATCCTGAGTACGATGACCCGAACTGGCGCCTCATTCGTACCAGCTTCGAACTGGATGTGAATTGGGAGCGTTCGGAAGAAAACTCCATCGACGGCGCGCACCCCACCTTCGTACACAAGGCGTTCGGATCGCGCCGCGACCCGACTGTCAACATAGTGTCCGTTGATTACAAAGACTGGAGCGCCAGCACCACACGCAAGCGCACCCCGCCCGACCGCGCCGACAAAACCGGGGCGATGCGCGAAATCACCGGCGAGAATCGCGGCCAGAACGTTGCAACCACGACATTCTTTGTGTGCGGCATTATGAACCGCACCGACATCCTGCGCGCCGACGGTGTACATCAGGTTCAACTGGCCACACGCACGCCTATCGACGAATATAACACGCGCATCTACATCATGCAGGCGCGCAACTACCTGAAAGAACCCGAGCACGACGCTGAACGTTTGGCGGGGATCATGCAGGCGCGCGACGAAGACGCAGGCATTGTGCAAACCGTGCGCCCACGCCTTGCCCCTCGGCGCGCCAGCCACGATTTGCTGACGGAAGCCGATCAGCTGGAAACAGCGTTCCGCCGCAAAATGAAAGAGCTAACGGACAAGGGGTTGCGTATCGATTCTGATGCGGTCGAGCGCGAGAGCAAACGCCAAGTGTTCGTGATCCCCTCGCCCACGCGCAAAACCGACCCCAAGAACTGGGTTCACAAGCCAGTCCCGCGGTACGGAGCTGCTCCCCAAGATGACCACGATTCCGATGTGGTCGAAGCTGCCGAATAGACGCGGACAATCATAAGTCGACCTAAAAGGCTGCACAAAAGGCGAACAAATAAGGCGCGGGGGCTAAGATGGCGGCCCTGATGGTGGGTTGCATAGGGGCGTATGTTATCATACAATCATGACAACACACCTCCGTGCCAAGACAGAAGGACGTTCTCATGCAGTCGTTAGCCCTTCACCCCATGCTGCCGCGCCAGTCCAGCGAAGAGCAATCGCGCCATGCGTTCCTGGTCGACTTCAAAAACATGCTGTCGCGTGATTTGAGTGGCCGGTTGCAGGGCGTGTATGAAACCGAGGCGCTGCCCGAGTTTCGCAAGCGGTTCAATCGCGACCCCGAAACGCGCCAGGATGTAGCGAAGGTGATGCGCGAACAGCCGTTTTATCAGATTTGGAGCGCGCTCAACCGCGTGCAGCAGGAACTCTACGTCGACTCCACCGCCGACTGCGTTGAACGCCAATTGCCGGGCTTGATCGACAAATACAAAGACCTGAAAAAAAACGCAAAGCATGGGACTTTGGAACTAAGCCCTGAACTTAAAATTCCGCGCTATATCTCCGCTGTTGATATTCACTGCATCCCCGGCGGTTACTTCCTGGAGCTTGCCGAAGACGATGTTTATGCGGGTGCGCGCTATGACATTGGCTCGTTCATCTTTGGGCGCGGCGAACGCGGGCCCTTAAACGATGCGCGCGGCCAAACGGGCGTGGATTTCCTGAAAAAGAATTACCCGGACTTAAAGCCCAAGCGCATCCTGGATTTGGGCTGTGCGTCGGGCATGAACACGTTGCCCTATGTGGCGGCATACCCCGGGGCCGAGGTATACGGCATTGATGTATCGGCTCCCTGCCTGCGCTATGCCCACGCTCGCGCTGAAGCCTTGGACATTCCCTGCCACTTCTCACAACAGTCGGCGGAACACACTACGTTTGAAGACGGATCATTCGACATCGTAGTGTCGCATATCCTGTTTCACGAAACTTCGCGGAAGGCCGTCGGCACGATTTTGCGCGAATGCCATCGCCTGCTGAAGCCGGGCGGCGTAATGCTGCATCTTGATGTGCCGCGTCGCCTGACCGCCACAACACCCTATGACCAGTTTGTTGCCGACTGGGACACCATGAACAATAACGAGCCTTTCTGGGGAACGTTTCTGTTCGACATAGACATTCGCAAACTGGCGCTTGAAGCCGGCTTTGCCGAAAGCCAGTTGAAAGAAACTTTGGCGAATGTGCCCGGCGGTAAGATGAACTACTGGGCGCTGGCCGCAACCAAGGCAGGGGCATAACCATGAACGCCGTACCGCCGAAAAAACGCGCACAAAGCCGCCCGCGCATCCCCAAAGGTTATCGCCCCAATAACTTGGGCGACCCACACGTCGAGCGCGTGCTCAGCATTACGATGGCTGTCGCGACGGAAGTTTCTGTTTTGCACGACAAAATCGATACCATGGCGCGACTGTCAGAAAGCCAAAGCAAATTCAGCATCGCCGATATTGAAGCCTACGAGCCAACGGCCGAGGTCAAGGCCGAACGCGAGAAGTGGCGCAA
Source organism: Rhodospirillaceae bacterium (assembly GCA_016793005.1). Classification (GTDB taxonomy): domain Bacteria; phylum Pseudomonadota; class Alphaproteobacteria; order Rhodospirillales; family Rhodospirillaceae. The sequence goes on from JAEUKL010000176.1 coordinate 3,995, forward strand.
AGACTATTTACAGCGTCTGCTGCGGATCATGTGGGAAGACATCCCCGATGCGCCGGAAGCGCGCGGCACGTCATACAGCGGCGTTGTCCGCGAAGTGTCGGGCGAATAATTCAGGGCGCAGGGAGGGACGAATGTTTATCAACAACTGGTATGTAGCCGCGGGTGTCGACGACCTAAAAAACGGCGAGCCCATGTTTATGCGCATGCTGGGCTGTGATTTCGTTCTGTTCCGCGACAGCAAGGGCGAAACCCACTGCCTCAGCGATGTGTGTTGCCATCGCGGCGCTTCATTGTCGAAAGGCAAACTGAAAGACGACTGCGTCATCTGCCCCTATCACGGCTGGGAATTCAATATGCAAGGGGTCTGCACGAAAATTCCTGCCCTGGGAGCCGATGTGAAGCCGCCCAAGCGCGCGCGCATCGATTCCTATCCGGTGCGGGAAAAGTTCGGCTGGATCTGGGTGTTCCTGGGCGACGCGCCCGAGGAAGAACGCCCGCCGTTCTTAGATGACAGTTGGTTTCCGGAATACTATGACGAAGCGACGTGGCGCAAAGTGCGCGTGCAATACCACGCACCGGTCAATTGGGCGCGCTCGGAAGAAAACTCCATCGACGGCGCGCACCCGAGCTTTGTGCATGCCTCGTTCGGCAGCAAGCGCGACCCCAAAGTGCACATTGTGCCGGTCGTAACTCATGAATGGGGGGCCAGCACCACGCGGGAACGTACCCCACCCGACCGCACGCAAAAATCCGGGGCGATGCGGGAAATTACTGCCGAGAAACGCGGCAAAACCAAAGCCACAACGGCGTTCTGTTTTACCGGCGTCACGCACCGCATTGAGATTTTGCGCGCCGACGGCTTGCGCCAGGTCACGCTGTCGCACCGCACGCCGGTGGATGAATTCAATACGCGCACGTTCACAACTCAGTGCCGCGACTATTTGATGAACGAAGAGTTTGACCGGGAGCGCCTGGAAGGCCGCCAGAAGGCGATTGCGGAAGATATCGCCATCGTCAGTACCGTGCGCCCGCCGTTGCCGCCCAAATCGACCACAGCCGAGCTTCTGACCGAAGCAGATCAGTTGGAAACCGCGTTCCGTGCCATGAATCGCCGCATGGAGGCGAAGGGCTGGGAGATTGATTCCGACGAAGTGGAGCGCGAAGTCCGGCGGCAAATTCTGGTAATTCCATCGCCGAAACGCCTGACAGATCCCAAAAACTGGGTGCACAAAACCGTTCCGACCACGCGCCCGCGCGGCTACCTCACCTCACAGAGCGATGCCACCGAAGCGGCGGAATAATCCGAAATTCATTTCATGAATGTTCGCGCGCTCCTGCAGCTTCTGTCTCAGCGCGACTATGCGTTTTACGCAGCAGCGAATGCGATTTCGCTGACGGGCACCTGGATTCACCGCATCGCCATCGGCTGGCTGGCCTGGGAATACACGCACTCGGCGCTATGGATCGGTATCCTGGCGGCAGCAGGCACGATCCCGATCATGGTTATGGGGCCCATCGGCGGCGTGCTGGCGGACAGGCTTGATCAGCGCAAGCAAATTGCCGTCACGCAATTTGCCGCGTTCGTTCTCATGCTGCTGCTGTTCGGCTTTTACGAAATGACATGGCTGAATATCTGGTGGCTGATTGCCTTCCGCATTGTGCTGACAGCGCTGGTGTCGATTTCGCAACCGGCCCGGCTTGTATTGGTGCCCAACCTTGTGGGCGTCGAGAACATGACGGCCGCCATTTCGTTCGGCGCACTTGTTTTTAACTTGGCGCGATTCGTCGGCCCCGCCATCGCCGGCGTGCTGTTGGCCAGCGACAGTTTTGGCATCGCGTTTCTGCTGAACGGGTTCAGCTACTTGGCGTTGGTGATTGCCGTTCTATCAGCGCGCCTGCCCGAAACCTTAAGCGTACCCAAACGCCGGAGCCGCGGCATGATGGCCGATATCGGCACGGGCGTGCGTTATATCCGCCAGCATGACGGCGTATGGCTGATGTTTGTGCTGATGGGCTTTGTCGTCATTGCGGGGCGCCCCATTTCGGAAATGATCCCTGCTTTTGTGGGTGCTGTGTTTGGCCGCGATGTCGATGGCTTGGCGATCCTGACATCGGCCATGGCCTTGGGCAGCATTATCGGCGGCATGATGGCAACCCATAACCGCCTGCGCGGCCTGACGCGCAATGTGATCTTGAGCACATTTGGGTATGGCATCTGCATTGTGCTGTTTGTTTGGATGCCCGAGTTCTGGATGGCGGTTGCGATCCTGACCCTGTCCAGCGTGTTCACGGTCACCATCGGCGTCTCAGCGCAAACCTTGGTGCAGACGGCGGTTGACCCCGAATTGCGCGGCCGGGTGATGAGCATGTGGTTTGTGTTGTCGCGCGGCGGCCCGGCCTTAGGGGCGCTGCTGGTGGGTCTTGCTTCTGAAAGCACCAGCTTGCGGATCGCCTTCTCCGTCGGTGGCGCGTTGTGCATCGCCATGGGCGGCTATGCGTGGGCAAAGCACCACAAAGCCAAAGACCTGCTGGAGCCGCGCTGAACGCGACAGCGCAGAGCCTTCAAATCAGCTGCACGAAGATCAAGATCAGGCCGACGATAGATACGGCCCAAGACGCGGTGCGCACCCACGCAAGGCCAGCGACATAGATGACTGCGTAAGCAACCCGGCCCCAGAAGAACAATTGAGTTCCAAGCACAGTCATGTCGTTCGATACACTGGCGGCCTGCGCGACCAAGACAAGGGCCGCGAACAGCACCAGACTTTCCAGCATGTTGCGGTGTGCGCGGGCGGCGCGGCCCGCCCATCCGGTGATCTCGGGCATACCGTCGCGATTTCCGGCCAGCGTCGGCAGCCCCACTTGAAGCATTGCCCCCAATACCGCCACAACGCATTGCACGAGCGTCAACGCGACCGACCACACCAACATTGATAGTTCAGCTGTCATGTTGTCCCCCCGAAAAAGCCCCAGACCTCAAGCCATCCATGAAATCGGGCAGCACGCCAGCGATTTCCGCCCGCCAGTTACAGAACGTTGCAAAACTCATACACCGATGTCTTGACGACGCAGGCTCCGCCAATTATCGTACAGACATGTATGTTTTGGAGGGTTTTTGTATGAGTTTCGCCGCCACTTCCGCTGCCAACGATATGGACGAGTTGTCCGACCGCAACCAGATTTCGCGCAGCCCCCGCGTGGCCCAGCGCCGCGAACGGATGCGCCAGAATGTCCTGCGCGTCGGCGCCAAGATGTTCCTGGACCGGGGAATCGAAAACGTCAGCGTGGAAGAAATTCTGGCCGCGGCGGGGCTGGCCCGCAGCACCTTCTACAGCTTCTTCACTAGCAAGCGTGATTTGGTGTTCCATATCCTCGACCCCGTCTTCCAGACGGGCGTGAACCACATGAAGGACCAACAAGGTAAATCACCCGCCGACATCGTGTACGGCGTGATCGACATGTATCCGATGCTTTGGGAAAAATATGGCGAAGCGCTTTTCCTGCGCATCGGTCACGACGAATTCAACCTGATCGCCAAGACCCACAATCAGTATGTGGAAATGCTGGACAAGAGCTTTAGCGCCGTCGAAGCGGCAGGTATCCTGCGCAATGGCAGTTCCACGCATACGCAGCGCCTGATCGCGCGCTGTGCAATCGAGGTCGTGCGGGTATACCGCAATGACCCCAGTTTCAAGGCGCTGTACCGCTCCACCATGGAAGGGATGCTGCTGACCGACGACGCGCACCGCCCTCCTCTTTAGGCGTCCTGCGCTTCAAGACTTAGTGTTCTAAAGATATATTTCTCAAGCTTGTGAACGGCGGCAAAAGCGGGCAAAAAATGCCTGCGAATATTTGCCGCCGTTTCTGTTTTTTAAGAGAGCGCCGCCATGCCGATTGCCCGCATCAATAATCACCAGATGTACTACGAGATCCATGGCGACAATGGAGATCCGGT
>JAEUKL010000177.1 GCA_016793005.1 Rhodospirillaceae bacterium
ATTCTGGATAACCCAGTCCCCGCGGTTCATCGCTCCGTATGTCGTCAACATCAGGTAGGCTGTCGGCAAATTGATGGGAATGAGCGCCAGTTGCTCAGAACTGATGTTTTGCGGCGGAAACCACAGGCCAGTGGCTGAGGCACGCGTTTCTTGGCTCCAAGCGCCATAGCCAACCGGCAAGAACACCCGCTTCCCAAGTAGCGAAGGATCAACACCGGTTCCTAAGGCGGAAATTGCACCAACACCTTCGTAGCCCGGCACGGCTGGGAGTGTGACGTGGCGGAACCAGGGTTGGCCGGTTACGCCTTTTAAATCCGCGAGGTGAACCGGAGCAGCTTCAAGCTTAATGATAACTTCGTTCGCCTCGGGCCGCAGTGGAGCCCGCTCGACAACTTTCAAGACCTGATCTGGTTCACCATATTTCTCATATATGATCTGCTTCATGTTTTGTCTCGGCTAGCGCGCCGACCACAACTCTTCGCAGATTTCAAAACGTTCCTGGTCGGGGCCTAAGAAGATAAATGACTTGGTCCCATTATACGGCGCTGATTTTAAAGCTTGCGGCTTCGATAGAATTTGCGCAAGCGGACTGGCCGAAATGGCGGCAAAGGCTTCATCTATATTTTTTGTGGTGTACGTCAGCATGCACGCTCCGCCGTCAAACAGATCCGGCACCGCCTGATCAGTGTCGATGAGGGATTCATCATAACCCTGCATCTCAATTCCACCCAACCCTGTGTCCGGGGCATCGCCCTTGATGATATCCAGAGCAACATCAGCGCTGTGAGGCAAGTTGAATAGATCGTGCCACGAGAACTTATTATTGTTGAACTGTGACGTCAGGATTGGCGTCATACCGACCACGTCGCGGTAAAATCGCGCCGAGCGCTCGAACCGCGATGTCATAAGCGGAACGTCAAAAACGTGACCGACCCACGCCTGTGCTTTGGGGAAAGCGCGGCCTTTGGGCTGCGTCAGCCCCATCGTTAAAGCCAGATGCGTTCCACCCGGCGCTATACCCAAAAATGCGCGGTGCTGGTTACTTCCGAAATCAGACCAATCCATCGTGATGGGGTCGCGAAAAGCCTTAAAATCCTTGCATGGCTTCATGCGTTCATATAGGCCGTCAATATCGCGGCTGACGATAATCTCGACGCCCGCCCAACGCGCCGCAACTGGGCGCCGCCTCTCGCGTGTACGGCCTTGTACAATACGCACCATACCGCGCGTGGCGTCCGGTGCGCGCACAACACAGAACTTCGTTCCTGCGCTGCCTGGCTTGATACCCCACACAGACTCCTCTATCGGCGAAATCTGGCCCTCTGATATCACTTCCCAGTCGAAGTAGTCGGTAAAGATGTTCTTGAGCGGCTGAATATCCGGAGCGGAGATGGTTGTCCCTGCAAGCGCGACGACGACAGGGTGTTTGGGATTGTCTGCCATGGTTTTATGCTTCCAATTTATGCGCCGGCGATAAGGTCTGGGTTTGGCAGGATCACGACTTTACCGTCGCGTGCGCTGCCGCTTTCCATTTCATGACAAATGGCGTCTTTGTATTTTTCAAGCGGATATGTCGCAGCGATTTTTGCCTTAAGCTTGCCTTCCGCCGTCCATTCCGCCAACGACGACATCATTTTTAACCAGTCGGTTCGCGGCGTATCTGTCTCGTAAAACGGTGTGCAGAACCCTTTGACGGCAAGATTGCGTGTAAACAATAAATCACCCGCTACGGTGCAGGGTTGCTCTGAGAGAATTCCGTAACACGCCAGAACGCCCCCGACGGCAAGACACTCTGCCATACGCTGCGTTGCCGTGCCCGCGACGGCATCAATGACAAAACGGACTGGCGCGCCGCCGGTTGCCGCCGCCACACGTTCCGAAAGACCATCGCCATCAAGAATGACTTTATCTGCGCCCAGAGCCAGCAAATCCGGAATTAACTCGGCCCGGCGGACGACGTTGACCGTTTTAAGACCGAGTTCCTTGGCGATGCCGATCATGAAGCGCCCACAGCTTGAGTTGGCGCCGTTCTGAACCAGCCATTCTCCCGCGCTGAGTGAAACCACACGGGTCAGCAAGACATAGCTGGTGGCTCCATTAATTGGCATCAATGAAAGTTGAAT
>JAEUKL010000419.1 GCA_016793005.1 Rhodospirillaceae bacterium
AAGCGATCAGGGTGCCGCAGGCACAACGCCAGCGCGCACACCCCGCCCGTATGGAAGCCGTACACCGGCGCTTTTTTGATGCCCAATTCATCCATCAGGTTCACCACGCCATCGGCGAACCCTTCCATGGATTTCCACTCATCGCCGGGGAAGGGCTGCGACAAGCCATTGCCCGGTGTGTCCGGAGAGAACACCGTAAAGCCCAACCCGGCGATTTCCTGGATCAGGGGAATGTATTCGCGCGACGACGTGGGGGACTGATGCAGCAGGATCACCGCCGGGCCGGAGCCCGCGCGCCGGTAATGGACTTGGCGTTCGCCTTTAACGGTCGCAAAGTGGCGTGTGATCTGAATCATAATGTCCTCTAAAGTCCGGGTCGCAAATGCAGGTGAACCATAACCCGTTGTAGTTGGTCCTGAAAGTTACACCCAGGGCGTCGGTCGTTTTGTCTCGAAGCGCGAACACGAACACATATTGCAGCACGCGCGCCGGTCATTATGTTTATGGTTCGCATAGTGACGTATTTGCGGGAGAAAGCTATGGACGGCGGTTCACAGGTACAGCGGCGTAAACTCAAAGTGAAGCCCGCGACGCCCGAGGCCTTGGCGCCTTACGGCAAGATCATCGGGCCCGGGTCTGATGTGAAGCCCGGCGCCAGCAATTTCTATAATGGCAAGGTTGCAACCTCAAAGCCGGTGCAGTTCAAGTCCGACGACGACACGTGTTTGAGCTTGGCGATCGTCCAGCCGCGCGCGTTTGAGGTCGAATACCTCGAACGCCACTTCAAACACACACAAGCGTTTATTCCCCTGGGCGGGAAACCTTACATCGCTGTATTCGGTGTGCCGACGCCGGAGGGCGAGATGCCCGATTTCGACAAACTGGAAGCGTTCCGCTTTTCTGGCGATGATGGTTTTTGCATGCACATCGGGACGTGGCACGAATTTCCCTTTGCTCTAGAGCCGGACACGCATGTGATTGTCGTCTTACGCAATGAGACCAACCGTAACCTCGACGCCAAAGAAAACAACGAGGCGCACGGTGACGATTTGGACAAGAAAAACATTCTGCAACGCGCGGGTGTGATTTTCACACTTGAGGTATAGCGGCCATGAACATCGGTGATGCAGCGCGCCTGTCGGGGCTGCCGCCTAAAACGATCCGCTACTACGAAGAATCAAAGTTGCTTAAGCCGGCGTCGCGCGCGGCCAACGGCTATCGCGATTATTCGGAAACCGACGTGCACAAGCTGAAGTTCATCAAGCATGCGCGCGAACTGGGCTTCACGGTGCAGCAATGCGCCGAACTGATGTCACTTTATGATGACAAAGAGCGCCATGCCGCCGACGTAAAGGCGATTGCTCTAAGACATTTGCAGGACGTGGATGCCAAAATCGCCGATCTTCAACGCATGAAGGGAACGTTGTCGCACTTTGTGTCGTGCTGTGCGGGCGATGATCGTCCTGAATGCCCTATTCTTGAGGGTATAGCCGGAGAGCACCGCGCGTAATGCTTGCGCGCGCAGATCACACGACGTTGCGGGCGTGAAATTGCGGCAAAATAGGGGCCGCCCGCTCTTCAAAAACGCTATCCCGGCATGCACGATTGATCGTGCTTGGCATCATACAGAGGCCACATTTCACCCGTTAAAAGGCGGCTCGCGCGCAAACAAAAACAACAGCGCGCGGTTATGCATAACAGTGAAAGGCTTTCGTCATGACTCAATCCGCATCCTTGCTGGCACATCGTTTAAAGGCGGGCATGTTTGCTGCGTTAGTGCTCGGCGCGGCCGTTATCGCCACGTCAGCCGTAACAGCGAGCACGGCGCACGCACAAGCCGATGAAGGGTTTTATGGCGCGCTACACGGGGGCGCTGTGTTCCCAGAAAACATAAACTCATCGAAAGGGTCTACGGCGCAGCTGCACCTCGATCCGGATACCGGCTGGCAGTTGGGCGGTACGTACGGCTATCGCTTTGGCAATGGTTTCCGCGGCGAGCTTGCCATCGACTATCTGCATGCCGATGCAAACGGACGCTATTCCGAGACAGCAATCGCGGGCGTTCCCTGCGGCACGTTGGCGGCGCAGCCCTGCTTGGGCCCCGCGGTTGACGGCAACTTCAACTCATGGTCCGGCTTTGCCATGGCCTATTACGATTTGAATGTTGGCAACAACTTACATCCGTATGTCGGCGGTGGTTTAGGGTTCCTGCGCACCGGTCTTGAGGCTGAAACGACCGCGCGCATGAACAACGGCACGACTAGCAGCTTTGATATCGTTGACGGTCACGACACCGAATTTGCGTATCGTCTGACGGCGGGTGTGGCCTATGACATCAGCCCCACCACCAAGTTTGACGTGGGCTATACCTTTACCCGCTCGGGCCGTTACGCGATGGATGGCCGTGGCTCACTTATTCCAGCTTTCGACTTTGATGGGCGAACCCAAACCCATGCTGTGAAGGCCGGCTTGCAGTTTACATTCTAACTTCGCTTTCGTTTTGTAACTTAAATCGTTCCGAACGATTTAAGCGCTTTCCACCGCGGCGCGATGCCTGACCTGGCATCCGTCGCGGTTTTCTTTAGGCGTGCGATAATACGAGCACCTGCCTTGGCAACTTTCCGACGAGCATCCGCACCGGCCGTACGGCGCACCAGCATCGCCACGATGTGCTCTGCCATGGCCGTATCGTTGAGATGGCCAAGCGCGCTTTGAAGGTCGGTTAGAATCCGCAGCAACTTGCGGGCGCGCTTCTGCGTTTTGAGCGGCAATGCCCCTTTAAAGAAACCAAGTCCATACCGCACCTTCTTGATGCTAATACGCAAGTCATGCAGCTCTTGGGCAGATCGCTTGTGGATGCGGCGGCCTTGCTTGTGAATCCTGCTTAATCGCGCGTTAAGGATACGCTGTGCGATTTTGCCAATCTTTGCACTAAAGCGGCTGCGGGGAATCCGCCCTACGCGCCATTCGTGCGCTAAAATCCATGCCGACACCCGCTGAACTAACCTGCGGTGACGCATGGAAATCAGCGCCGCGCGCGCACGGCGTTGCGCCGCGGTGCGGGCTTGGTGGGCCGCTGTCTTTAACAGGGTTAAGGCTTCCGTCTCTTTGGCTTGCTCTTTCGCTGGCCTGCGGCTTCCGGCCAGCGACATCGCGTGCAAGTGCTCGTGGATGAAGACGTCAAGGTCGCGCACCGGCGCCAGCGCACCCAGCAACCATTTCAACTCTGCATCAAGGCCGCTGCGCTGTTTGGGCGGGATATAGTCGCGCATCAACGTCAGCGCCGAGCGCAAACGCCTCAGGCCGACGCGCAACTCATGCACGCCTTCAATCTGCCCGGCACTGGCCGCACCCACACGGTTCAGCCAGCGCATCTGGGCGTTGGTCAGAATGATGGCCAAAGCGCCGTCGACGTCTGTTTGCGGATGCACAGCCCTGACATGGGCTGTCCGCTCTTTGGTGGAGTTTGATACGCTACGCTTCGTCATGGGCCTGAATGCAGAGTTCGTAGCGACCATCTTGGGGGCCGCAGCATAAGATTGCAGGCCACGCCCAGGCTGGCCATAATAATTTATTGTTACCGTTTGGCTCGAAAGGACCACGCCATGTCTGCCGCCGCTTCGCCTCGCGCTCTTGCCGCCGTGAAAGACTCTGACGTCCGCGGCCGTGTGTCCGCTGCCGAGTGGCAGGTTCGCGTGGATCTGGCCGCATGCTACCGCTTGGCCTACCAGTACGGCTGGGACGATCTGATTTTCACGCATATGTCGGCGCGCGTGCCCGATGCGCCGGATCAGTATCTGCTCAATCCCATGGGGCTGCTGTTTGATG
>JAEUKL010000246.1 GCA_016793005.1 Rhodospirillaceae bacterium
CGTTGGTCTGCACAAACTGTACGCTGGTATAGCCCATGCTCTGCGCGCGGGCGTGGCCGTAACGCAAGGCCGCTGCGGCGACGTCGGCGACGATCAGTTCGGCATCGGGGTATGCGGCGGCAATCGGCAGGCTGTTGATTCCAAACGCTCCGCCCAGGTCCAGGATGCGCTTGGGGTTAAAGTCGGGGAAGCGGTCCTTCACGAACTTCACAATGGCGCGGCCTGCACCATCACCGTACGCGCTCATGGATCCGGCGGTTGTAACAAACAAGCCGACTTCATAACTGGCCACCGCCCCGGCATCGCCAGGGTTGATCTCGCCGTAGTAGCTGCCGGGCATCCAATGATTATCCACTTCAGTCAGGTATGTGGGCACCTCAATGGCAGGGTCCAGTTGCAGCGTGTTCTTGCCGGCGTTGGCGCTGACGATTTTTTCATTCATCGCATCATGCTGGCGCAGCACCACATGGCGCCCGGCTTGTTGGCGCATCTCCATGGTGTTGAGGCGCAATGCCGCCCAGGCCTGATAGTACGGGTCGTGCAGCATCTCGTCGCGAATCTCACGTTGCGACTTGAAATCTTCGCCTGTGGCCGCGATGTGCTGGGGCTTCACGCGCTTTTCAAAGGCCTGCTTGATGCCGGGAAAAACCTTCTGGCCCAGGTAGACGTTTAAGTTCGTCAGGAAATTGAACCGCGCCGTTTCGTCGTGGCTCACATCGGGCGAAAGGCCGTGCTTGCCTGTGCGGTCGAAGGTGGGGGGAAGAATGCCTGTCATCGGTCCTTTGCTTCAGCGCGAACCCTGCGCTGTCCTTATTTGTGACGCCAGCGTAACTATTTATGCGCAGCGCTTCATATTCTTTTCGTGGCCTGCGGCATAGCCACGTCCGCCTTGCGAACGATCTGAAGCGCTAAAGCAATGGGTTTTCTTACACTCATCGCTGCTTGTGGAAAACCTCTTGCTCGAACCCTAGAACCTGCGATACCAGCGGCGCCTTGATCACAGTCAATTTTGAGTAGCGAACGCAATATGCCCACACTTCACGTAACGAACCGCGCCGGCGAAAAGCATACGATTGAAGCCAAAACCGGTGCCAATTTGATGGAAGTTTTGCGCGACAAGAACATGGATGTGGAAGCCATTTGCGGCGGCTGCTGTTCTTGCGCAACGTGCCATGTGTTCATCGGCGAACAATGGGCGGCTAAACTACCCCCGAAGTCGGCTGACGAGCAGGAACTGGTGGAAGAAACAGAGGCTTATCAGCCGGCCACCTCGCGTCTGTCGTGCCAAATCAAGATCACTGATGCCTTGGACGGCATGGACGTGATCGTGGCGCCGGAAGAATAAGCTGCTCCGGAAGAATAGGCGCGAAAAAGACCTTTAAAGTTCTATTGCCGAATAGACGTGTCCGATTGTTTTCGGATCGTCCAGGCATTGCACGGCCAGGCGCGCCACCTCGGCGCGTCTGATGCTGCCGCTGATCAGCGGATCCTCACTCAGCACACCACGCCCTGAGGCAGGGCCATGGCCCAAACCGCCTGGGCGGATCACCGTATAATCAAGCCCTGCCGCGAACAGATGGTTCTCGCCCAGTGTCTTCAGCGCGCACACGGGCCCTAAAAACTTCTCGGCTTGCGGGGATAATGCGGGCCTACTGTTTCCCGCTCCGATTGAACTGATCAGTATGAATCGTTTTATGCCAAGGCCCGCGCAGGCATCGACTACATTGGCAACGGCGACGTGATCAACGCGCTCTGGGGTGCCGCGCGTGTTGCCCAAGCTGCACAAAGCAGCATCAGCAGATAATCCCTTCAAAGCCATTTGCAGGTCGCTGCCGTTAAAGGCATCGGCGCTGACCAGAGAAACACCCAATTCTTTCAATGCGCTGGTCTCGGACGTGGCGCGCACAACCGCCGTCACAGTGTCGCCACGTGCCCGCAGTATCTTTGCTGTCTCGAAGCCCGTATTGCGGGTCGCGCCGAAAATAAGCACATGCATAGGGTGTCACCGAATAGACTGCATTTACGATTTTTGTCTTGTCTCGACGGCACATTAGCCTAAATCAGTTCGCCATTGATCACTGGATTGCATCTGGCCTGGAGTTTTTCTGATGCGCAAAATTCGTCATCTTGCTTTGGGTCTGGCTGCGGTGCTGACGGCTTCATCGGCCGCTGCCGTCGATTTGCGCTACGGCTCGAAGGGGGTTCCGGTCAGCTTCGGCAATCCTTACATGGCGAACGGATCGCCCTCCAGCTACGTCTGGTTTGCGATGTTCGATGCGCTGACCCAGATCGACGGCAAGGGCCAGTTGCAGCCCGCGCTGGCGCAATCGTGGGAAGCCATCGAACCGAAGGCGTGGAAGTTCAAACTGAAGCCCAACATTGCGTTCAGCAATGGCGAGCCGTTCAACGCCGATGCCGTCACCACGGCGATTGCATGGCTGAAAACACCCGAGGGACGCCGATCAGTCATCGGCGGCGAAATCCGCGATGTCGTAGGCGCTGAAAAGGTCGATGACCTGACGGTGATTATCCGCACTGAAAAGCCTGATGCGATCTTGCCGCGCCGGATGTCGGCCGTGCTGCTGGGCGCACCGAAGGCATGGACGAAGCTGGGGCCTGAAGGCTTTGCGAAAACGCCTGCCACGACCGGTTCGTTCATGATCAAGGATTGGAGCGAGGGTGGAGGTCGCATCATACTCGATGCCTTTAAGCAGTCATGGCGTGCGCCGATTGTTGATCGGTTGGTGATTATCAATCTGCCCGATAACCCGGCGCGTATGCAGGCGCTTCAATCCAACCAGATCGACATCGCGGGTAACATCAACGTCGATGATATCGACACCGTTGAAGCTTCTAATGGCCGTGTGGTGTCGGGTTCGTCTGCGTCCGTCGCCGCCATCGCGTTCCGTATTGCCGATGGCCAGAACAAAGCGCTGAAAGATGTGCGTGTGCGCCAGGCGCTAAACTACGCCATCGACAAAGACATGATGAACACGGCTCTGCTGCGGGGGTTCACGCCGCCGTCGGGTCAGCCCGCCGCCATTGGCGCTGTGGGGTATGACCCCGGCATCAAGCCTTACCCGTACGATGTGGCGAAAGCCAAGGCCCTGTTGAAGGAAGCGGGTTTCGCCAATGGGTTTCCATTGCGCGTCGAAGTGATGGTCGACCGTACGCCCGGCGACGCGGCGGTGTATCAAACGATGGCCGACATGTTGAAGCAGATTGGCGTGAAAGTAGAGTTGCGCACCATCACGTTCCCGAGCTGGCTCAGCAAGTATCTCACCGGCACGTTTGACAAGGACACCGACGCGTTCACGCTGTCATGGAATGCGGCCCCCTATAACGACGTGCAGCGGCCGATGGAGATTTATTCGTGCCTGTGGCCCAAGCCGTTCTTCTGCGATGACGGCTTAACCAAGCAATTGGTCGCGGCCGGCGAGCAAATGGATCTGGTAAAGCGCGAAGCCATGCTGCGCACATTGGGCCAGGGTTATCACGATGCGGCGCCGGCGCTGTTTCTGCTGAACTTAAATGATTTCTTTGGCGTGCGCGCAGGCGTGGATGATGTTGAGATCGTCAACCGTGTTCCGGCCTATCACAAAATTAAGATCAGCAAGCCGCGATAGGCGCCGCTGCGCTTACTTCACGTCTTCCTGCGACCAACGGAACTTGCCCACGGAGTCGGGGCGGCGCACCAGGTGGATGCGGTGCTGGTAGAAGTCGGCCAGGTACGTCGCCACGTGCTTTTCCACGGGCCGGTAGGACGAGTCGAAAATCACCAGGCGCGAGCGCACCAAAGGCGTGCCGACAGCGCAGCCCAGAGCGTTCGCATCGTTCAGGTCGGCCAGTATCGCGCCGATCAGCTGGTCGGCGCTTAAAATGTCGATGCCTTTTGATTCCAGAATCGAAAACATCGACAGTGTCGCGATATCGTCTTCGTTGATCGTGATGTTCAGGTCGGTCGGGATGTACGTGGCGGTATGGCCTACGCGCCGTCCGCGCAACAACCGTACAAGCGTGATGCGCTGAACGCTCGCCCCTTGCGGCAAGTTCAAATCCGAGCGGGTTTCTTCGTCGGCCGCCGTGGTGTCGAACTTCAATTCCTTGATTTCTGAACGCTTGGTCATTGCATCCAGGCGCTTGAGCAGCTGGTCCATGTCGCCCGTCAGCGGTGGCGGCGAAGCGCTGGTGGCGCCGGTCACGAACGTGCCGCGGCCTTGCTCGCGCGAGATCACCTTGTCTTCGGCCAGCAGGTCTACAGCCTTGCGCACGGTAATGCGCGACACGCCGAACGTTTCGCACAGTTCGGTTTCCGTCGGCAACTGCGCGCCGCGGTTATAGTTACCGTTGTATATCCAATCTCGGATGGTCAGATAAACTTGGTAATAGCGCGGGAGTTTGGTGCCGTCCCCTAACGTCTCTGCCGGCAATTTATTCATGAAGTCCTCGCCCCCTATGCAGGGGTCTCTCGCAACGAGTTGAGTTATGCAAGATAGGCTATTGCGGTGGCGCTGTATACGGTCGACAAAGTCAGTTGATCAGGGCGTGTCGTTAAGACTTTTCCAGAATTTCCAATGCGGCGCGTTCGCCTGACTCCATGGCGCCCTCTAAGCCGCTTTGCAGGACGGCCGTATGTTCGCCCGCGAAGTGCACAACGCCATGCGGCGTCGCCGCGATATTGCCATAGCGCGCGATCTGACCGGGCGCACGATAGGAAAAAGTGCCGCGCGACCATGGATTCGCCGACCAGTTCACGGCGGCAATGGGCGTGATCTTATCTTTCGTGCTGGGCCGCGCTGTGTTCAACGCAGTAGTGGCATAAGCGATAATATCGGCTTCGGGCGCTGATCGGATCGGCTGATTGACGCGCCCGGCCAGATACATCCAAATGTAATTGCCGCCGGGGATCAGCCAATTGAAAGCCCGGCCTGCGGGGCCATCGGTCCACAACGACGAACCCAGGCCGTCCGCTTCCCAGAATTTCTCTTTGATCTCGAAAAACACACTTGTGGCCTGACCGTAAGGAATGCTGGCCACGGCTTCAGCTTGCAGCGCGGGCAGGACAGGATCGAAGGCGATCCCCCGCAACACGGACGCTGGAATTGTGCATAACACGCGCTTGGCCTGGAAGCGGCGCCCATTCGCGCATTTCACGGTTACGCTTGATTTGCCAAGGGCAATGCTTTCCACCGGTGTATTCAGAATGATATCGCCCTTCAAGCTCGCAGCCATCGCTTGGGGCAGTTTGCTCATGCCGCCGACAACATGGTTGAAGGGGCCATGTCCGCGGCTCCATTCGTTGAGCTTCTGGCCACGCCGCCCCCACAGTGAGGACTCTTGCGCTAAATCGTCGGCCTGTGCTGTGTAACCCAGCAAGGCCAGCATCGTTTCATCAGCGCCTTTCGACACGTAGAGATCGCGAAGCGAAGGGTCGGGCAAGGCTTTGGCGTTCTCCAGCCAGGTATCCAATTCGGCCAACCCGCTTTCTTTTGGGCCCAGCGCGCTGGGCAACGCCATCGGCGGGAATTTTCGAAACGCTTCGGGCAATTTGTTTTGCGGTGATGTCGGCCAGTCTTTCGGGCTCATCAGCGTGCCGCCGACATTCAAGGCAAAATCCAGCTTGTCGGCTTGCCAGGCGCGCATGTCCAACCCGAAGCGCTGGATTTGATCAATCACGCGCGCATACATCGGGCCAACTTCAGAACCGCCGCTTTCGGGCGTTTGGGGCTTATCAAGCAGCGTGCGAACGCGTCCGCCAAGGCGGTTGCTGGCTTCGATGACGGTTACTTTCAGACCGGCGTCTTCCAGAATTTGCCCGGCATGCAGCCCCGACAAACCAGCGCCGATTATAATGACATCAGGGTTAGCGGCAGCGCGCGTTTTGCGGGTAACCAGTGTTGCCGGCGTTGCGGCAAGAAGTGCTCGGCGTGAAATTCGCAATGACATTTGTTTTCCTCCCGGCCCCCGAGCAGAGCATAGTCGCAAGCGCCGGAGAATGAGAAGAGTCAAAGCGAAGTCTTAAACGGCAAGATGCAGCCGATAAAGTCGATCAAGAATCTCGCGGCCTGTACGCGGCTCACCCAAACGGTTGAGATATCGCTTCTCACGCAAAGGCCGCATGGCGTTGCCCCACAGTCGCAACAAAGCCATACCCGACAAAAAATGCGTAACGGCTGTATGTCGCATGAAATGTTTTTGCACTTCTGCCGTGGCATTACGGAAATTTGCCGGGATGATCGACGCTTTGCGTGCGACCACGTTTACGTGCGCCGGGCCCGGGGTGATCATCGTGTTTGCGATGTCAAACCCGGCACTGCGCAGCACATCTTCCAGGCCCGATTGATTGAACACATGCAGGTGTGCGGCATGAAAGCGCCGCCGTGGGGCGTGGAACCACGACATCACATTGGGCACTTCGATAATGATGAGGCCATCGGGCTTCAGCCAGCCGCGCAACTTGGCTAGCGCGCCGCGCAGATCAAGCAGATGTTCAAACACGTGGTGCAGCGTAATGACGTCGAACTGCTCTGGCTTAAAATCGGCAATGTCCAAGGTCGTGGCTTGAATATCGACGCCATAGGATTCTTTCGCGTATCCCGCGTATCCGGCATTGGGTTCGATCCCGCTCACCTTATATCCGGCCGTTGCCAGCAAGTAAGCAAACTCGCCGCCCCCTGCGCCGACATCCAGCACAGACGTGGGCAGCACAGACGCGGGCGGCTTCGCATAGGCACGCAAACGTTCCAGGCGCTCTAACGCGCGAAAGCCGGCGCGCAGCACGTGCTTGCGCTTTGGGGTCAGCACGCCTTTGTATTCGGCGCGGTACTTGGTGCTGTAGTAGGCGTTTAATTCGTCTTCTGTCGGGGCCGGGTTTGTAAACACGTGGCCACACCCTGTGCACAGAACTGTGCGCAAAGCGCCGCCGTCGCGATCATGGGTGCCCACAACAGTTTCAGCGGTAGCGCCGCATAAAGGGCAGGGTCGGGGTTGCGATGAAACCTGAAGCGCCGCCATGTTAGTCGGGCCACCGCTTGTGCATCCACATCCACTGCCCAGGGGTCTCGCGCACCCAGTCCTCGACCTTTGCATTCAGCTTTATCAGGGTCTGGCGCACATTGTTTTCATCGCCGGCGTTGCCTTCAACGCTCCAGGGGTCATCAAAAGTGATGCGAAAGCGCGCCTTGCCGATGCGTTCCGAGCGCGCAGGGATCAGCTTGCAGCCATAGCGCATGGCAATGCGTGCAATGGCTTTGCCCGTGCGCGCGCCGCGGCCAAAGAACGGGATTTCAGGGCCCGTGTTGGTTTTCTGATCGACAACCATGAACACCGTGCCGCCATTTTGAATGTGCTGCACGATGGCGCGTAGCCCATCAGCACCTTTCGGCGCCATGCCGGCGGCATAGGTTGTGCGAATATCCAGAATTAAGTCGTCGACCAGCGGATTGTTGGGCGCGCGGTACACCAGCATGGCGGGCTTGCCGTGATGCGCCAAAACCATGGGAATGATTTCCCAGTTGCCGATATGCGCTGTGAACACAATGGCGGGCTTGTTCGCCACCGCCCACTGCAAGCCGTTTTGCCCCTGCACGTCGATCAGGCCATCCCAACGGCTGCCCCACAGGCGGCGCAGTTGCGCATATTCGGCCATCACGCGTCCGAAGTTATCAAATGCGGCGCGCACGTATTGGGCTCGCTCTTTCGCCGGCATGTCGGGCAAAGCCCGCTCCATGTTGCGCTTGGCGGTGCGCCAGGGCTTCGAGATTGGACCCAAAGTGCGGCCCAACCACCCCCCTACGCCCGAGGCCATGGACCAACTCATCAGTTTCAAGCCTGTCATGAAGGCGTAGGCCAGTCCGGCTTCGATGTAGTGTTTGAATTTCGCGCGTGGCCGTGGCTTTTCTTCCGGCGGCGGAAGCGGCGGCTGTACATTGCTTTGGGCGGGGTCGAAGTTGGCCATAAGCGCTGGGTAAGCTACAGTGCCGGTTCTGGCAAGGCGCAATCAATCTCAGATTATCGCACGTGAAAATTCTTCAAACCATGGCTGGCGGCGTCCATGGCGGGGCCGAAACGTTTTTCGAGGATCTGGTACAGTCCTTTG
Source organism: Rhodospirillaceae bacterium (assembly GCA_016793005.1). Lineage (GTDB taxonomy): Bacteria > Pseudomonadota > Alphaproteobacteria > Rhodospirillales > Rhodospirillaceae. Next base: position 8,099 of record JAEUKL010000246.1, read on the forward strand.
CCCGCGCCGGGATTGAGCAGCATGTTGTCACCCGGCCTGCGCCTGCCCGCGTGCAAACGCTTCAATCTGCGGGTTGTGCCGTAACGACATTACCGTTTGCGGGCTTGCTTGATTTTTACACACCATTACGCCTGCGGCAGGTTGCAAAAAACGTCCGACCCGATGTGGTGTTGGGCTGGATGAACCGGGCGTGCGCCAGCCTGCCGCGCGGGCCCCATGTGAATGTCGGCCGCTTGGGTGGCTACTATAATCTGAAATATTACCAAAAGTGCGATGCGTTGATCTGCAACACGCGCGATATCCGGGACTACGTGGTACGTGAAGGGTGGCCCGCGCAAAAGGCATACTACGTTCCCAACTTCTGCCCCGAAGGACCCGAGCCCGCTATTCCGCGGACCAGTTTTGACACGCCCGCGGGGGCAAAAATTTTACTGATCCTGGCGCGGCTTGAAGCCGTGAAGGGGATCGACATCGCCATCAAGGCGCTGGCGCATGTTCCCGATGCCGTGTTGTGGATCGCGGGCGAGGGTAGCCTGCAGCAAGCGCTGGCGGATTTGGCGCAAACGCAAGGTGTTGCTGCCCGGGTGCGGTTCTTGGGCTGGCGCAATGATCGCGCGGCGCTGCTGCGTGCCGTCGACGCTGTGCTGGTGCCTTCGCGGCATGAGCCGTTCGGCAACGTTGTGGTGAATGCGTGGGTTCACAAAGTTCCTATTCTTGCGACCGCATCGGAAGGCCCGCGCGCACTGATCGCGCATGGCGACGACGGTTTGCTGACACCCTTGGATGATTGCGACGCTTTTGCGTCAGCCATTCGCACCGTGTTATCAGAGCCGGGCCTTGCAGAGCGCTTGGTGGAAGGGGGCGCGCGAAAAGCTGCCGCCGAATACTCGGAATCTGCTGTCCGCGCACAATATCTTGCGGTCTTTCAGGGCCTTCTGACCCCTTGAGAAGGCATAATAATTTGCCTCCCTGGGCAAAATCGGCATAGTCGAGGCTATGACCGCAGCGACCGCACCCGCGATTGAGACGATTACGCCGCCGCCGCTCAGTGCGGCTGAGGTGAAGGATCACTTAAGTCTCATTGCCGATATGACGCTGGTGTTCTCGGCGTCGCACAGCTTCGACGTGGTGGCGAAATCTGCCTTGGAGCGTGTGGCCAAATACGTCGGGGCCGAAGCCGCCTCATTTTTCATGCTGGATGACAGCGCTCAAACGCTCATCTGCACCGCATGTTACGGTCCGGTTGACATTACAGGTTTAAGATTGCCCGCAACGGCGGGCATTGTCGGGCGCTGCATCCAAACCCAAGAAGCCGGCATCGTGCGCGACGTGCGCAAAGACGCCGATTTCGGTGCGTCCGTCGATGCGAAAACCGGGTTCATTACCAAGTCCATCCTGGTGGCACCATTAACCGTCGGCACACAGCGGTTGGGCGCCATTGAGGTCATCAATAAAAATGTCGGCGACAATTTATTCTCGCCCAATGATCTTGCGCTGCTGCACACACTTTCACGCGCAGCGGCCTTGGCCATTCACAACCTGCGCCTGACCGACAAGTTGGTTCTGCAGGAACGCGAACGTCACGAACTGGAACTGGCGGCTGAAATTCAGCGCGACTTGTTGCCTCAGGCGCAGTCAAAAGACTTCCCGATTCATGGCATCAATGTGCCGGCCCGCGCGGTTTCCGGCGATTTTTACGATATCCTGCCGCGCCCCGATGGGCGCATCTGGTTCAACATCGCCGACGTCTCCGGCAAAGGCATGAACGCGGCCCTGCTGATGGCCAAGACCTCCAGCTTGTTTCGCTGCCTTGCCAAAAGTGCCGAGCATCCCGGTCAGTTGTTGAACGCCATCAACAGCGAACTGTGCGAAACCAATTCGCACGGCATGTTTGTCACCATGGTGGGCGGCCTGTTCGATCCGGCAACGGGCGTTGTGCGTCTGACCAATGCGGGCCACGAGCCGCCGCTGCTGTTCGACATCATGCGTGAATCTTTTATGTCGATCCCGGCCGATGCGCCGCCCTTGGGGATCGCGACCGGGATTGCCGGGCCTGATGGGTACCCGGTTGTGGAGTTGGATCTGAAGGGTGGCTCGCTCTATATCTTTACCGATGGCCTGACCGAAGCCACCACCTTTGGCGGCGGTATGCTGGGGCTGGACGGCGTGCGCGCGCTGATCCGTGACCACACCGAAGAATCGCCAGACCTGCGCCTGAAGCACATTGCGGGTGCTGTCAAACTGCCGGGCAAGCCATTGCACGACGATCTCACCTTGCTTGTAGTGGAAGACAACGGTGTCCGCAGCGCGCCGCCCAAGCCGCCCGGCGTGCAATTCGAGGCCAATGCAGGCGTGATCATGCGAATCCGGGTGCCGGCCATGGCCGACCGGCTGAAGCTGATTCGAACCGCGGCAATGCAGGCGGCGGCCTATTGCAGTTGCAATGAGGCCTGGACCCAAGATCTCGTCCTGGCGGTGGACGAGGCCTGCCAGAACATTATCCGGCATGCGTACGGTGGTGTGGAAGGGGCGGGCGATATCGTTGTGGATTTCGCCCGGGACGGGGATTCGCTGTCGGTTTTCCTGATGGATTTTGCGCCGCCTGTTGATACCGCCCAGATCAAGTCACGGGATATTAATGATGTCCGACCCGGCGGTTTGGGGGTACATCTGATCAAGTCGGTGACCGACGACGCGCGGTTCCTGCCGCCCCCACCCGGGGTCGGCAACTTATTTAAATTGACCAAACGGTTACCCCCCAAGGTAGACTGTCAGGGGTGAGAGGGTGAGATGACGTTTGACGTTAAAGATGTAAATGGCACCGTTGTCGTGGCGTTGACCGGGGATGTGGATTTGCAGTCCTCGCCGGTGGTTCGTCAGCAACTGTTGGAATGCTTGGATAAGCATAAGCGCCTCGTCGTCGATTTGGGCGCGGTGTCGTATATCGACTCATCCGGTGTTGCCAGCCTGGTGGAAGCGTTTCAGGTCTCGCGCAAGAAAACCGCATACTTTGCTTTGGCGGCTGTCTCACCTGCTGCCATGCGTGTCCTGAGCCTGGCGCGCTTGGACAAAGTGTTCACCATCCACGCCGATGTGAACGCGGCCACCGCAGCGCAAGGATAAAACCGTGCGCGAGCGCGTCGGCGATCACATGGAGCGAATGGGACGTTCCGCAGTCGCCGGGATCGCCGAGTTCGGCCTGGGCGCAGTGCTTTTTGCCCAAAGCATTTACTGGATCATCATCGGCCACCGTCGGGCGCAGCCCGTCCGCCTTGATGCGGCGATTGCGCGTTGCATGGAAGTCGGCATTCACGCTGTTCCGATCATCACTTTGATGTCGCTGACCATCGGCATCATGCTCGCGATCCAAGGCATTTACTCGTTGCGCGTATTCGGCGCCGAAGAGCAGGTGGTGCTGGGCATCGGCATGTCGGTGGTGCGCGAATTTGGTCCGTTGATCACGGGCATCTTGGTTGCGGGCCGCACCGGTTCGTCGCTGGCCGCGCGCATCGGTACCATGCGCATCAGCCAGGAAATCGATGCACTCTCGGTGATGGGGATCAATCCCGTCCGCTACATCGTCGCCCCGGCGCTGATCTCGATGGTGGTGATGGTGCCTGTACTGACCTTCTGGTCCAGCATCGTGATGCTGACGGGTGCGGGCTGGTATATCGGCATCGACCTGGGCATGAGTGCCGCCGCCTACATAGATCGGCTGACTGAGATTGTAAAAATCGGCGACGTTTGGCACGGGCTTGGCAAAAGCGTCCTGTTCGGGATCCTGATCACGCTGGTGGGCGTCATTAACGGCACGCTGGTCAGCGGCGGGGCCGAAGGTGTGGGTAAGATGACCACCCGCTCGGTGGTGATCTCGATTTGCGCGATCATTGTCACCGACATGATCTTCGCATTCATCGCGACACGGTCATGAGCGCACAATCATGAACCAACCCGCCCTTAACCGCATGCCGTCCGACGCCGAAGTAGTGGCGACGCCTGCCGTAATCGAGGTGCGGGACCTGATTACCCACTACGGCACGCGCAAAATCCTACACGGCATCAATCTCGATATCCGCCAGGGCGAGATCATGGTGATCATGGGCGGTTCGGGTTCGGGCAAAAGCACGCTGCTCAACGCGCTTTTGGGCTTATTGCGCCCGACGTCCGGGGCCGTACGCATTCTCAGTCAGGATTTGAACGCCATCAGCGACGTGGAACGCACCAAGTTGCGTCAAAAGATGGGCGTGGCATTCCAGGGTGGGGCACTGTTCAGTTCCATGAACGTGCTTGAGAACATCATGTTGCCCTTACGCGAGCATACGCGGCTTGATCGTAGCACCATGCAGATTATGGCGCGCATGAAAATGCAGGTCGTAAATTTGGCGGGCTTCGAGCGCCTGATGCCTGCTGAATTGTCAGGCGGGATGATCAAGCGTGCCGCGCTTGCGCGCGCGATTGTGATGGACCCGCGGATTCTGTTTTGCGACGAGCCTTCGGCGGGCCTGGATCCGGTTGTGTCGTCGGCCATCGACGATCTGATTTTATCGTTGCGCGATGCCATGGGCATGTCGATTGTTGTGGTTACGCACGAACTGGAAAGCGCGTTCAAAATCGCCGACCGGATTTGCGTGCTGGATAAGGGGCACATTTTAACGATTGGAACAGTGGACGAAGTTCGCAACTCTAAGAACGAACGCATCCAAAATCTGTTGAATCGCCGCACTGAGGCGGAAATATTGGACCCGGACGAGTACTTAAAGCGGTTAACCGCGGCCGGAGCGTAGGCGACCGGTCGGGGTATTTGTTCAATGCGCAAGGGGTGCGCATTGAATCGAAGTTGGGGGATGAGAGGGTATGCAGGATAGCCGCATCAATTACGTTGTCGTCGGCAGCTTCGTTGCCGCCGTGTTGGCAATCTTCATCTTCGTGGTGTCCATGCTGGCAGGCCGCAGCGGGGCCACCGATTCCTATTACACCGTGTACGACAACGTCGGCGGATTGAAGTTCGGCACGCAGGTCCTGTACGAGGGCTACCAGATCGGACAAGTGGAAAGCATTGACCCGGTCTTCAAAGGCCAGAGTGTCACCTTCCGCGTGAACTTCACGGTTCAGGAAGGCTGGAAAATCCCCGACGATAGCATCGCGCGCGCATCTGTTTCGGGCCTCCTCTCGGCCATGACGATCGACATCGAAGGCGGCTCAAGCCCAACCACCTTAAAGCCTGGCGCCCAGTTGAAGGGGGCTTCGCCCTCCAACATGTTTGCCGCTCTCTCGCAAATCGGCGCGCAGTTCGGCGAACTCAGCTCGGGTTCGATCAAACCCCTGTTTGATACGCTTACCGCATATGTCAAAAACATCGACAAGATCACGGCCGAGAATGTGCCGGTGCTGCTGACGAACTTAAGCAAGATTTCGCAAGATATGGCGCGCGATGTGCCGGAAATTACCGGCAGCATTAAGCGTAACTCGCAAGCGATTGAGAAAGGCCCCTTAAGCCCTGAAAGCCTGGAGCGTATCGACGGCATTATCGCCAACCTGGATAAAACAACCGCCAACCTTGCCGCATTCTCAGGCGATCTCGATCAGGTCCGCGCGATGCTGGTGAAATCCATGACCTCGGTGAACAAGCTGGTGGATGACAATGCCGGGAACATTGATGAATCGGCACGCAGCCTGCGTTACACGCTCGACACCATCTCGCGTTATGTGGATGACATCTCGCAGAACACGGAGGTGACGACGCGCAATCTGGCCGAATTCAGCCGCGCGATCCGCGAAAACCCCGGCCTTCTGGTTTCGGGTTCGCCGCAATCCGACCAGTCCAAGTCGAAGTCGAAATAACGGAGCGGAACCATGAACGTAGTTAGTCGCCGCTCTCTCATTTCTGCCTCGGCGGGGTTGTTGCTGGCCGCATGTTCGTCAGGCCCGGTGCCGGTCGATACCTATTACCGGCTCGAACCTGCTACAGCGTTGAGCCCCCGCACTGGCGGCCCAATCGAAGGCCTTGCGGAAGTGGCCCCCTTGCGCGGCGAGGGCATTGTGAATGGCCGGGCCATTCTGTTTCGCCGCAGCGCCACCGAATTGCAGCCTTACAGCTATCACTTCTGGGCCGATACACCGGCCTCGATGCTCCAGCGCCAGTTGATCGACGCGCTGCGATCTGCAAAGGCGTTTGACAATACCGCGCTGCCGGAAATGCGCCTGAATCGCGATTACGAAATCGTCGGCACGCTGCGCAAACTGGAGCTGGACGCCCGGCAATCCCGCGCGATCATCGAGATCGAGCTGGGTGTTCGCAAAGCGCGCGGCGGCGCGGCGGTTTTGCTGAAAGTCTATACAGCCGACATCCCGACTGGGGGCGATGACGTGCCCAGCGGCGTGAAAGGCTTGTCCGCCGGGCTGTCGCAGATTTGCGCGGAATTTATCGCCGACCTGGGCCAGTTGCCCCGCTCTTAAGTTTCAGACCTGCATTTCAATGAGTTTGGCCGACGCGCTTTTGGCCTGCTTCTTGCCGTCGGCAATCAGCAGGCTAAGGGCGTCGATGTTGGCCAGTTTCACGCCGCGCTGCTTAAACAACGCAATACCGCTGACGGCCAACAATGGAAAGCGCTTGCGCCGACCACCCCGCGTTTGGCCGTTGATGTAGCCGTTGTGACGGTCTTCCTCGTTGTAAAGGCTCTCCACATCGCGGCCAAATTTGTCGAACGTACCTTTCAGGTCGTTCATCACCGCCGGCGTACCGAGCCCATCATGCTGGGTTGAAAACTGAGGCCGTGCGGACTGCGGCTTCCCGTAAAAGCGGCTTGGTTCATGGCCTTTTGGTCCCCTG
>JAEUKL010000252.1 GCA_016793005.1 Rhodospirillaceae bacterium
GCAGCGCCGCGCCTTGCGGCGTGCGCTGCAGGGTCTTGATGACCTGCGCAAGGTTTTGACGAACCAAAGTATGTTCACCACGTCCCAGAACACGGCTTCCAATGCGCGCGCGCGCGAGTTCATGGTCAATGTGACGTTGCATGGTTTGTGCGAGGCCATCAATCTCGGCGGCAATTTCGTGTTGGCCCAAATCTCTTAAACGCCGCGCATCACCAAGCAGCGCCGTCAAAGGCGTTTTCAGGCCATGCGCCAAATCAGCTGCGCGCGTGCGGGCTTGTGTGATCATGGCGTCCTGGCCATCAAGCAAGGCATTGGCTTCATGAACTAGCGGCATGACCTCATGGGGAAAAGCCGCGTCCAGGCGTCGCACATCGCCCGAGCGAATGGCAGCGATCCCACGACGCAGGGCTTCAAGGGGCGAGAGCCCCAAATGCACCTGCACCCATGCGGCCACAAGCAATACGATGGCCAGCAATACGAGCGACGGCGTCACGTCGCCGGAAAAATCGCGTACCGCAACATCCAGAGCGGCGGTATCTGTGGCGACGACCAATCGCAATGGGATGTCGCCACTCGCCGATGGAAAGACCAAATCGCGCAGCCGCGCGATTGCTTTGGTTCTGGCGGGGCCCGCCACAATAAGGGAACTTTGACGGACACTTTGCTCAACCTTCTGAGGTATTGCGAGTTCGCCGTCCCACAGTGAGCGCGAGCGTAAAATCACGCCCTTGCCGCTTTGCTCGATCTGCCAGTAAAACCCGCTGTACGGCACCGAGAACCGCGGATCGGGCAGCTCCTTCGTCATCTCGACCGCGCCGTCGGGCAAAATGCTTATGCCGGCGGCGAGCTGCAACAACGTCACTTCAAGCTCAGCCGCCATACGCCTTACAACATGTCGTTCGAACAGCGCGTTGAGGCCAAATTGCGCAACGATGAGAGCCACGCCAATCGAGAATGCGGCCGCCGCCAGCAACCTGATGCGAAGGGATCGGGCAATCACGGCGTACGTTCCGGCATTTTGAGGGTATACCCAAAACCACGGCGGGTTTCGATCAGATCGCCGCCCAGTTTACGCCTGACGCGTCCGACAAGAACTTCGATAGAATTGCTTTCGCGCTCGTAATCCTGCGCGTAGAGATGCTCGGTCAATTCCATCTGTGGAATCACGCGCCCGGCATGATGGATAAAGTAGCTCACCAATCTGTACTCTTGTGGCGACAGATTGAGCTGCGTTCCGTTCAGACTCACGCGCATTTGGCGCGTATCTAAGGCGAGATCGCCCACCTGCATTAAGGCCGAGCTTTGTCCGGCAGCACGGCGCGTAATGGCGCGCAGCCGCGCCAACAACTCTTCCATCTGAAAGGGCTTGGGCAAGTAGTCATCAGCGCCGGCATCGATGCCTTCAACGCGCTCAGACCACGTCCCGCGCGCGGTCAGAATGAGAACGGGTAAATCACGCGCCTCCTGACGCCAGCGCTTTAGAACGCTTAAGCCATCCAAACCCGGCAAACCTAAATCGAGAACGGCGGCGGCATAGTTTTCGGTGCCCCCTTTAAACCAGGCATCCTCGCCCTCCCTGACCCATTCGACGACATACCCAGAGGCCGTCAGCGCCGCGCTGATATCGCGGCCAATAGGCTCGTTATCTTCGACCAGAAGAACGCGCATTACTTTCGTTTGGTATTCAAAATCGCGCCGGTTTTAGCATCGGCATTCACTTTGACGACCTTGCCCGCGGGTTCGATGATCTTGAATTCATAAACCCAGACATTGTCGTCTTCTTCGAGTTCAACATCAATGACGTCGCCCGGCACCGCGGCTTTCACTTTGGCCAGCACCTGATCCAACGGCAGAATTTCCTTCTGCGCCAGAACGCGGCGCGCCTTGTCGTGATCCTTGTCGCCGCCTGCATAAGCAGCAGGTGAGACGACCTCAAGAACCACGAAAAGGACCAGTAGTGCGGGCAGGATGTGAATAATGCGCATAGCCGAACTTATCGTGTATCCAAGCTGACAAAAAGCTGACAGTGCCCTTCAGGGTTCCGTCAGCGCGGCCGCCTTAGAAGGGCTCGTTCCACCCCCTCAGGAGACCGAATATGACAAAAACTATGATTCCCATGCTGATTCTCGGTGCTTTTACCGTGATTGGCGCATCCACGATGATCTTACCGGCCACCGCCAAGGACGATGCCAAAGAGGCCGCCAAAGACAAAGAATGCCCCGGCGGGCCCCGCGACAAATGGATCGGCCTCGACGTCGCCGCGGTTAAGGCAGCAAGTCTGGGATACAGCGTGCAGCGGATCGAAATTGATGACGGCTGCTACGAGATCAAAGGCCATGACAAGAATGGCGCCGATGTAAAGTTCAACATCGATCCGGTGACGAGCCAGATCGTGCCGCGCTCACTTTTGCAGCGATAAAAATATGGCACGTCGTTCTTTTACTCAAATCGGAGAGGCCGCGCGCACGGCGGCCTCTCACGTGATTTTTGTGCTGGCTTTGTTAACGCCAATTGCGGCATCCGCATCGCCTGACGCTGAAGCAGAACAACCAACGGATCCCACCACCATACAGCACCCCGACGATCCCGGCATAGCCGAGATCGTCGTGACTGGGCGAAAAGCGGCGGTCGAGACATCCATTGATCGTAAAAGTTTTTCACTCAGCGATGACATCCAAGCATCGGCCGGCTCAGTGGCCGATGTCATGCGTAATCTGCCATCAATTAGCGTCGACGTTGAAGGAAACCCCAGCCTTCGTGGCGACGAGAACGTTCTGATCCTGATAGATGGCGCGCCGGCGCCGATGCTGAATTCTGGGAATCGCGGGGCTGCCCTTCAGCAAATGGGAGCCGACACAATTGACCGCATCGAAGTCATCACAAACCCAGCCGCAAATTTTAAACAGGATGGAGCGGCCGGCATTATCAACATTATTACAAAAAAGAATAAAAAGACCGACTCGGCGACACTTCAGGCGAATATCGGCAGCGAAGGGCGTGCCAATGTTGGCGGAAAAGGCACATACCAGTTAGGCACGGCCACACTTCACAGTACTGTGTCGCTTCGCCACGATCTCCGCACACGGATTTCAACAGGTGAGCGTATTGTGCGTGATCCCATCAGCAGCACCTCGATATCAAGCAGCAATCAACGGCTGCTCACAAACAATGACCGGTGGTTCAAGGCAGTCACATTGGGGGCGGACGTTGATTTGACTGACGCCGACAAGATCAGTGCCGAAGGTAGCTACAGCCGCCGCGCCGGTGACACAAAATTTCTGGAGGAAAACTTAAACCACGATGCGTTCAATGCACTGACAAGCCGGTACAATCGCGAGCAAGCCGGCACAGAGCGCGAAGTCAACAGCATGGGATCGCTGCGGTATCACCATAAAGACGGCGCAAGCGGCGATGAATTTACGCTTTCGGCGCAACAATCGGAGGAGACCGAGATTCAGCATCAGCAGTATCAGGATATTCAAATAATTCCGGCGCTTCCGACATCATTTGAGAACCGCGATACGCATCAGGTCGAGCGAAAGCGTGAAGCAAGCACCGAATACAAAACCAGATCGAAGAATGGTGCCAAGCTGATTTTCGGCTACAATTTCGAAAGCGGTGACAATTCTTACGACAACAAAGCGAGCAAGCGGGCCACGGCGGCATCAGCCCCTATCGCTAATCCGCAATTCACGAATCAATTCACTGCGGATCAAACAGTTCACGCCCTCTATTCCTCTGCCGAGCAATCATTCGACGATTGGACAATCTTGACGGGGCTGCGGTTGGAACAGGCTGACACCCATACAAACGAGCTTACCAGCGGGCTTCGTGCATCAAATGATTACTTTAAGGCCCATCCAACCCTACATATTACGCACGATCTTTCGGAGCATTCGCTGCTGAATTTCAGCTATGGACATCGCGTTCGGCGCCCCGACCCCGAGGATTTAAATCCCTATCCCGCTCAGCAAGATGCGATCACACTCAAGCAAGGCAATCCAAGACTGCGACCCGAGGAGATTCATTCCTTAGAGATGGGATGGACTTATGACCGAGATGCGATGTCACACAGCGCGACGGTATATCTGCGAAAAAACTACAACATGATTACCAGCGTTACCCGCGCCGTTGACCCGACCACTGTTGTGGTGACGAAAGAAAATCTCGGCAAGCGCATGTCGGGCGGTGTGGAGTTAACAAGTTCTGGCAAAGTCACCGAAGACGTGAGCTACAACCTGAGTGGAACCGCATTTTACAACCGAATTGATGCCGCCAACTTGGGATTTCCGGGCACCAAATCGAGCTTCGGTTATGACGCAAAGACAGCACTGAATTGGCGCATGACCAACAAGAGCACCGCACAGATCAATCTTGCGGTCGCCGGAAAACGGCTGACACCGCAAGGCTATCGCCCCAGTTCCAACGCCGTTGACCTTGGGTTCCGGCATCAACTTAAGGACAATCTGATATTGACCGCGACAGTATCGGACATTTTCGAAACCCGGCGCGACGGCCTCATCGTCTTAACGCCCGCTCTTTCTGATTCTTACATTCGCCGCCAGACCGGGCGCATCGCATATGTTGGGGTGTCTTGGTCACTGACCGGCAAAAGCAAAGCATCAGACAAGTTTGATTACGAGAATTGATGAATTATGCACGCGGCGTAATGGGTTTCAGGACAGCAAGCAGAGCATCGTGAATGCTGGGCGTACAGTTGAGACAGGTTCCGCCCATCAGGTCCAGTCGGCGCCCCAGTGTATCCGTCACAATGCCCCC
>JAEUKL010000272.1 GCA_016793005.1 Rhodospirillaceae bacterium
TCATTCGCCCGACATTCCCCAAACACTGCGCGTTCTCAACACGTTGAGGAACCGTCCATGACTTTCTTCCGCTCGTCCGATCATCACCTTAACCGTCGCGCTGTCCTGAAAAGTGCGAGTGCCGGCCTTGTGCTGGGCTTCACCTGGACCGGACGCGGCAGCCCTGCGCGCGCAGCCAGCCAAAATGTCCTGGCCCCCAACGCCTTCATTCGCGTGGCCCCCGACAACACCGTCACTGTGATCATCAAGCACTTGGAAATGGGCCAAGGCGTTTACACTGGTCTTACCACTATCGTTGCTGATGAGTTGGGGGCTGCGTGGCCACAGATGCGCGCCGAACATGCGCCGGCCGATGTGAAGCTTTACGCCAACTCACTCATGGGCGTTCAAGGCACGGGCGGCAGCACGGCCATTGCCAACTCCTACGAGCAACTCCGCAAAGCTGCCGCAACCGTGCGCGCCATGCTGATCAGCGCCGCGGCGAAAACCTGGAACGCACCCGAGAGCGACATCAAAATCGAAGACGGCGTACTGTCCTACAAAGATAAACGCGCAACGTTCGGTGACATGGCGACAAAAGCCGCATCCTTGTCCACACCTGCCGATGCGCCGCTGAAAGCCCCGGCCGACTTCAAGTTTATCGGCAAAATCTCGCCGCCACGCTTGGACACACCATCAAAAGTTGACGGCACGGCCAAGTATGCGTTGGATGTATCGCTGCCCGGCATGCTGACGGCCGTGGTCATGCGTCCGCCGCGCTTCGGCGCTAAGGTGAAATCCTTCAACGCCGACCAATCAGCACAATTACCGGGCGTGAAACACATCATCGCCGTGCCGAGCGGCGTCGCAGTCGTTGCTGACAATTTCTGGCATGCGCAACGTGGGCGCAGCGCCCTGAGCGTTGAATGGGATGACAGCTCCGCCGAACAACGCGGGTCCGATCACATTTTAGCAGAGTACAAAACGCTTGCTGAAAAACCGGGGTTGAGTGCGCGCAAAGAAGGTGATGCAGTTGATGCTCTGACCAAAGCCAAGCGCACAATTTCCACCACCTTCACGTTTCCGTTCCTGGCCCATGCCCCCATGGAGCCCTTGGACTGTGTGATCCAAGTTACACCCACAAGCGCTGAGGTGTGGACCGGGTGCCAGTTCCATACCGTGGATCAGATGAACATCGGGCGCGTGTTGGGGTTAAAACCCGATCAGGTGAACATTCACACCTTATTTGCAGGCGGTAGCTTTGGCCGCCGCGCGAACCCCATCTCAGATTTCCTGACTGAAGCCGCGCACGTTGCAAAAGCGTTACCGCCCGGCACGCCAGTGAAGGTCATGTGGACGCGCGAGGACGACATTCGCGGCGGCATGTACCGGCCCATGTACTACCACACCCTGAAAGCAGGTTTTGACGCCGACAATAAATTGACGGCCTGGACGCACACGATCGTTGGGCAATCATTATTGAAAGGCTCGCCCTTTGAGGCCGTCATCAAAGACGGCATCGACAACACGTCGGTCGAAGGGGCCGCCAACCTGCCCTACGGCATCCCGAACCTGGCAGTCGAGCTTCACACCACCGACGTTAGAGTACCGGTGCTGTGGTGGCGCTCGGTCGGCAGCACGCACAACACCTACGCAACGGAAGTGTTTGCCGATCAGGTGGCCAAGGCCGCAGGGCAAGATCCGCTGGCCTTCCGCCAAGATTTGCTGGCCAAGCATCCGCGCCACTTAGGCGTGCTGAACCTTGCTGCCGAAAAAGCCGAGTGGGCAAAGCCTTTGGGCAAAGATCGGGCCCGCGGCATTGCCGTGGCCGAAGCTTTCAATACTTACGTCGCGCAAGTTGTGGAAATCAGCCGCGATGCCGCAGGCAAAATTAAACTCGACCGCGTTGTGTGTGCGGTGGATTGCGGCGTGGCTGTGAACCCCGATGTGATCCGCGCGCAAATGGAAGGTGGCATTCTGTTTGGCTTGGGGGCCATCTTACGTAGCAGCATCACCATGCGCGACGGCGTCGTCGATCAGGCCAATTTCGATACGTATGGTGTCGCGCAAATGACCGATGCCCCACCCGTCATTGACGTGCACATCGTGCCCTCAACCGCAGCGCCCACAGGCGTGGGCGAACCAGGTGTGCCGCCCATCGGGCCCGCGCTGGCCAACGCGATCTTCGCGCTGAATGGAAAGCTGGTGAACCGGCTTCCCATGTCGGCGATGGTCTCGGTTTAATCAAACAAGGCATAATTCCAACGCAAGCTGTCACCCCCGCGAAAGCGGGGGGCCATGTCGGTTGGTTTCAGGATGGATTCCCGCTTTCGCGGGAATGACAAAATGAAGGAAGCTTAGCCCTTGATGCCGCGGCGGCGCTTGAAGGCGTTACCGCCGTACAAAGCTGCGGGGCCCAAGTGCTCTTCAATGCGAATCAGCTGGTTGTACTTCGCGATCCGGTCCGACCGCGACAGCGAGCCGGTTTTGATCTGGCCGCAGTTGGTGGCCACCGCGATGTCGGCGATGGTTGAGTCTTCGGTTTCGCCCGAGCGGTGCGACAGCACAGACGTATAGCCTGCCTTGTGCGCCATTTCGACGGCCGCCAAGGTTTCGGTCAGCGTGCCGATCTGGTTCACCTTCACCAGGATCGAGTTAGCCAAGCCCTTGTCGATACCGTCCGACAACCGCGCCGGATTGGTGACGAACAAATCATCACCCACCAGTTGGCACTTGCTGCCGATGGCTTTGGTCAGCGCCGCCCAGCCTTCAAAGTCGTCTTCGGCCATGCCGTCTTCGATGGACACGATGGGGTACTTCGACACCAGACCTTCGTAGAATTTCACCATACCAGCGGAATCGAGTGACTTGCCCTCGCCTTCCATCTCGTACTTGCCCTTCTTGAAGAACTCGGTGGAGGCACTATCCAACGCCAGCACGATGTCGCTGCCCGGCTTGTAGCCAGCCGCTTCAATCGCCTGCATGATGAACGACAGTGCTTCGTCGGCGCTCTTCAGGTTCGGCGCAAAGCCGCCTTCATCGCCGACGTTGGTGTTATGGCCGGCGTCTTTCAATTTTTTCTTCAGGGCCTGGAACACTTCGGCGCCCATACGCACGGCATCGGCCAGGCTCGGGGCCGTGACCGGCATGATCATGAATTCTTGAATGTCGATCGGGTTGTCGGCGTGCGCCCCGCCATTGACGATGTTCATCATCGGCACGGGCAACACGTGGGCCGAAGCGCCACCGATATAGCGATACAGCGGCAGTTCAGCGTCAGCGGCGGCAGCTTTCGCCACGGCCAGAGACACACCCAGGATCGCATTGGCCCCCAAGCGCGCTTTGTTCAGCGTGCCGTCCAAGTCAATCATGGTGCGGTCGATCTTCACTTGGTCGCGCGCATCCAGGCCCGCAATCGCCGCATGGATTTCGCCGTTCACCGCTTCAACGGCTTTCAACACGCCCTTGCCGCCGTAGCGCTTCTTGTCGCCATCGCGCAGTTCCACCGCTTCGTGCGCGCCTGTGGATGCGCCCGAGGGCACGGCCGCGCGGCCCATGGCGCCGCTGTCCAGAATCACATCCACTTCAACGGTCGGGTTGCCGCGTGAATCAAGAATTTCGCGGCCAAGAATGTCGATAATGGCGGTCATGGGCTATGGGCTCCGCTAGCTTCAGGGGAATGAAAACTGGGCGGTTGATAGGCGAAAATTGGCCCCCGGTCCAGCGTCCAGCAGCGGTTAGAAGCCCTTACAAACGTTAGCCGAACTTACCGTTTCTGGGTGGATTTAACGAATTCCGCCAACTCCTGGTTAAAGCGGGCTGAATCCTGCGCAAACGGCAAGTGGCCGACGCCCTCGTAGACCGAGTATTTGGCCTTGGGCAGCGCCTTCTTGAGACGCTCAAAAGGCTCAGGCGTTGCCGCGATGTCATTCGACCCCATGGTCACCAGCAGCGGCATGGTCATCTTCGGCACCACGTCCTGGTGATCGAGGCTGCGGCCCACGGACGCACGGCGGAAGTATGCGGGCACCATGATGGCGGACATGCGGATTACATCGCGCAGTTCATCGCTCATGCCGGGGAACGCGAACATCTTCGCCGTTTCATCGATGATCGTGAGATTGCCTTTCAGGTCGCCGCCGCTTTGCATCACGGCGCGGCGTTTCAACTCTTCAGGGCTGATGTTGCCCACCGGCGGCGGTTGCGGCACCAGCCCGGCGATGGAGGCCACCAAGTTCAAGCCCGCCAAATTCTCGGTACCGTATTTGCGAACATAGTCAGCCGCGACAAACCCGCCGTAAGACCACCCGACAATAACGGGCTTTGTGAGGTTCGTGCCCGCAATCACGGCCGCGACATCATCGGCGTAAATGTCGGGGTCAACCGCGTCTTCCCGGCGCCAGGGTTTCCCAGAGTTACCGTGGCCGCGCAGATCGAACGCCACCAGTTTGAAATCCTTGGCGAGATCGGACTTAAACTGCTGTTCGAACGCCAGATAGCTGAAGCCCATGCCGTGAATGAAAACGATGGCGGGTCCGCTCGGGTTTCCACCCACCGCCACGTTCAGCGGCAAGCCGCCGTGGCCGTCTATGGTTTTGAATTCCAGATCAGCCGCCGACGCCGCCGTTGTGACCACGAGTGCGGCACAAACACGGAATAAAAACTTAAACATGGGAGCCCCCGACTTTTAAAAAAGGGTCTATGACGAGGATGAATTGAAGAAGGCGTTGAAGTCCGTTTTGGTCACCGTCCCGAAGGCATCGAATGACCCGGTCTCGGCCACGCTGTGCGCAACACGCATGAAATCCGTCCACGCAGCCCTAGCCAAGCCGACACCTAAGCTAATGCGGCGCACGCCAAGGGCCGAGAGTTTTTCAACCGACCAACCGAATACCGCACCACCGACGTTTACCGGCGTGGGGGCGACAGCATTCACCAGTTCCTCAATCTCGCTAAGGCTTTTCATGGCCGGGGCAAAAACGCAGTCCGCGCCCGCATCGGCGAAGGCTTTCAAGCGCTTGATGGTTTCGGCCAAATCGGGGCGGCCAAAGCAATAACCTTCAGTGCGCGCCGTGAGGATGACATTGGCCCCTGTTTCATCAATCGCTTTGCGCGCGGCCTTGATGCGGGCCACAGCATCATCGAACGCGTACAGCGGATCGGATGGATTACCATTGAAATCCTCGATGGAAAGCCCGGCCACGCCGGTTTCAACCGCACGCTTTACGTTGTCGGCCACACCGGCCGGATCGTGCGCAAAGCCGCCTTCAAAGTCGGCATTCACAGGCACATCAACAGCGCCGACGATGTCGCGCAGGTGGGCCAACACCATATCGCGCGTGACTTTGTTGTCGGCAACCCCATGCGACCATGCAAAACCGGCGCTGGTGGTGGCCAGCGCTTTGAAGCCCAAGTGTTGCAGATATTTCGCCGAGCCCACATCGAACGGGTTCGGGATCACGAAGCAGCCCGACTGATGAAGTGTGAAAAACGTTGCGCGCTTCTGGGCTGGCGTCGGCGGCATGAGCAACACTCTCCGCTACGGGTTAATGACCCGACGGAGGTTGGCTCAACCGGTCGACGTAGGCAATACCGATGGCTGAGAGAATGAAGGTGATGTGGATGATGGTCTGCCACATCACGCCCGCTTCCGTGAAATTCGCTTTGTCCGAGCCTAAGTTGCCGGCCTCGATGAAGGTGCGCAACAAGTGGATCGACGAAATACCGATGATCGCCATGGCCAGTTTAATCTTCAGCACACTGGCATTCACGTGGCTCAGCCATTCGGGCTGGTCGGGATGGTCTTGCAAACGCAAGCGCGACACGAAGGTCTCGTAGCCACCGACGATCACCATGATGAGCAGGTTCGAGATCATCACCACGTCGATCAGGCCCAGCACGATCAGCATCATCTGCTGCTCGCCCATGGTCAGCGACCCGGTGACAAGATGCCAAAGCTCTTTCAAGAACAGGATCACGTACACGCCCTGCGCGGCAATAAGGCCCAGGTACAACGGCACCTGCAGCCAGCGCGAGGCGAAGATCAGGTTGGGCAACGGTCCAAGATTGGGGCGGGATTTCAAATCAGCGGGGTCAGACATGGTGTTTAATTCTCATGCGTCAAAGGTATGCGTTTGTAGCAGCAGGCGCCGCCGAAGACGCATAACGATTTGATGAGAATGTATGGGACTGGCGTTAGGGCAGCCTGATCGGATTGGCCTTGGCCAGTTTATCGAAAGCACTCAAGGTTTCGATCACGCCCGGCATGTCTTTCAGGTGGATCATGTTGGGGCCATCCGACGGGGCATGATCCGGGTCGGGGTGCGTTTCCATGAACACGCCTGCAATTCCCAGCGATACGGCCGCGCGCGCAATAACAGGTGCGAATTCGCGCTGACCACCTGACGAGCCGCCCATGCCGCCTGGCTGCTGTACGGCGTGCGTTGCATCAATGATAACCGGGTAACCGGTCTTGGCCATTTCCGGCAGCGCACGCATGTCGGTGACAAGCGTGTTATAACCAAACGACACGCCGCGTTCCGTCAGCAGAATTTTGGTGTTGCCGGTGGACGCCACCTTGTCGGCGACGTTCTTCATGTCCCACGGGGCCAGGAACTGCCCCTTCTTTACGTTGATCACCGCACCAGTGTTACCCGCCGCAAGCAGCAGGTCGGTTTGGCGGCATAGGAACGCAGGGATTTGCAGCACATCCACCACTTCGGCGGCAATGGCACACTGTTCGATCTCGTGCACGTCGGTCAGGGTCGGCACGCCCAACTTCGATTTGATTTCAGCGAACACCGGCATCGACTCTTTCAAGCCCATGCCGCGGCGACCCTTTACAGAGGTACGGTTCGCCTTATCGAACGAGGTTTTGTAGATGAACGGCACACCCAACTTGGTGGTCATCTCCTTCAAGGCCGTCGCCACTTCCAGCGCGTGATCGCGGCTTTCCATCTGGCATGGGCCCGCAATCAGTACGAACGGCAAATCATTGCCTGACGTGAGATTGCCGATTTTAACGTGGTGCGGTTTGGGTGCGGGGTTCATGTTTAATTCAAGCTGCGCGACGCTTTGTTTTTGCAGTTACTGATTTCGACTTCGGCTTGACGGCTTTTTTACGCGACCGCTTGGTCGCAAATTGTTTGCGTGTTGCATCAAGGCTGCGCAGTATCCGTGAAACAAGCTCATCCGTGCTCATTTGGGCCATTCGCCACCATCCTTCAAAACGCGCCAGCGATCAGGGTCATAAATATCCACCGGCCGGTTACCCCGTTTTTCTGCAAACAAAACTCCGCCATCATGGTCTGAGTTATCATACACCAAGCCAACATCTACCAAGGGTAAATAAACTTTAACTAAGTTTCTCAATCCAGCCGAGAAACGCCGGATAACGACAGGATCGGGGATACGATGCCCGCCTGCAGCAACTCGCTTCGCCACACGATTTAATGCGTCCCGAACAGTCGGCAACCAGAGAAAGATAAGCGTGAGCCTGTAGCCTTGCTTGCGACACTGCGCCAGGAGTTGGGCATGCCCCTTTCCCGCCAAAGTCGTTTCGAACGCAAAATTTTCACCCGCCCGCATCAGAGTCTGAATCCGCTGCATCATGATACGACCCGCAGCGAAAGCATTTTCATCCGGATTGTAAGGCGATAAGCCCTTCGCAATCTCATCTGCGTTCACAAACTCCCTAATACCAAGGCTTTTCGGGAGTAAATCTGCTGCTGCAGTACTTTTACCTGCGCCGTTCGGCCCACCGATGACGACGACGTCTTTCACCTACACCAACCGCGATTGAACCAGCGCTGCTTCAATAAACGACGTGAACAGCGGGTGCGGTTCGAAGGGTTTGGATTTCAGTTCCGGGTGGAACTGCACGCCGACAAACCACGCATGGTTCGGGTACTCTACGATCTCGGGCAGCACGCCGTCGGGCGACATCCCTGAGAACACCATGCCGGCTTTCTCAAGCTGCGACTTGTAGTTGATGTTCACTTCATAGCGGTGACGATGACGTTCCGAGATGCTGGGCTGGCCATAAATGCCGGCAACCTTGGTGCCCGATTTCAGCGCGCAGGCATAGGCCCCTAAACGCATGGTCCCGCCCAGGTCTGTCTTTTCGTCGCGCTTCTGAACTTCGTTGCCCCTCACCCACTCGGTCATCAGTCCGACGATGGGTGTTTTGGTAGGGCCGAATTCAGTTGAGCTTGCATCTTTTAAACCAGCCACATGGCGTGCGGCTTCAATGCAGGCCATTTGCATACCGAAGCAAATCCCGAAGTACGGCACATTGCGTTCACGCGCGAACTTGGCTGCTTGAATCTTGCCTTCCGAACCACGCTCGCCGAAACCACCCGGCACCAGAATGCCGTGGACGTGTTCCAGATGCTTCACAGCGTCTTCGCGTTCGAAGATTTCGGAATCAATCCAATCCAGATTCACTTTGACGTTGTTGGCAATGCCGCCGTGCGCCAAGGCTTCCGACAGCGATTTGTAGGCGTCTTTCAGCGACACGTACTTGCCAACCACAGCAATCGTCACCTGGCCTTCGGGATCGCGCACGCGCTTGACGATCTCTTTCCAACGCGACAGATCGGGCTCTTTATCAGTCGGCAGCTTGAAGTGCTTGCACACCTGCACATCCAGGCCTTCGGCATGGTAGCCAATCGGCACCTGATAAATGGTGTCCACGTCGGTCGCCGGAATAACGGCCTCGGGCTTCACGTTACAGAACAGCGCAATCTTTTTGCGGTCTGACTCGGGCAGCGGACGTTCCATGCGGCACATCAGCACATCGGGCTGAATGCCAAGGCCCAGTAATTCTTTCACCGAGTGCTGCGTGGGCTTGGTTTTCAGTTCGCCCGCAGCAGCGATAAACGGCACTAGCGTGAGGTGAATGAACATGCTGCGTTCGGCGGTCAGTTCGTTGCCAAGCTGACGGATCGCTTCCAGGAACGGCAAGCTTTCGATGTCACCCACCGTGCCGCCGATTTCCACCAGGATGAAGTCTTCATCCGTGATGTCGCTTTGCACGAACTCTTTAATGGCGTCCGTAACGTGCGGAATGACCTGCACCGTGCCGCCCAAGTAGTCGCCGCGGCGTTCCTTGGCAATGACGGTGGAATAAATGCGGCCCGTGGTAACGTTATCGCTCTGGCGCGATGATACACCCGTAAAGCGTTCGTAGTGGCCAAGGTCGAGATCGGTTTCAGCACCGTCGTCGGTGACGAACACCTCACCGTGCTGTGTGGGGCTCATGGTGCCTGGATCGACGTTCAAATACGGATCCAGTTTACGAAGGCGAACCTTGTAGCCGCGCGCCTGTAACAGCGCACCCAATGCGGCTGACGTGAGACCTTTACCAAGAGAGGAAACCACGCCGCCGGTGATAAAAACAAACCGCGTCATGGGAGGTCACCTTACATCAAAGCATTACAACAGCAAGCGTGCGCATCACGCATGCACCAAGCCGCGGAAAACTTCGGTCCGCGGTCACAAAACGCAGCAGATTTTTTTAGTTATTCGGAACGCTGGGCGGCGCCGACGGTGTGGGCGATTCGCCCGGCGTCGCCTGCGGGGCCGCCGCCGGAGCGTCAGCCGCAGGAACAGCCGGAGCAACGCTGTTCTCGACGCTGGGAACGGCCGGGCCTTCCACGGTCGGTGCGAATATCGAGGCCGGCGCATTGTGGGTAGGCTTGGCCAGAAGCGCCAAACCAAGCGACGTGGCGAAGAAGCCAATACCCAGGATCGTGGTCATGCGGCTTAAGGGGTTCGGACGCGCACGCGGCTGAACCATCGAACTGACCGAAGCAGTGGCCGACATCCCTGCCCCAGCGGCACCGCCTTCGCTCTTTTGCAGCAAAATGAGCATGATCAGGACGATCGCAACTAACAGGTGAATAATCAGCAGAACTTGGATCATAGCTCGACCTTAAACTTGGCTGTCTGGTTGGTTTGGGGCTGCCGCTTTAGAGGCGCCACACCGGTTTGAATAGGCGGCGGGTTTTTAGCCCTCTCGCATATAAATAGCTAGG
>JAEUKL010000289.1 GCA_016793005.1 Rhodospirillaceae bacterium
CGGCATGTTGTTTTACATGCTGGTTTATATCTTCATGAACCTCGGCACCTTCGCGGTGATTCTGTCGATGCGCGTGAAGGGTCGTTCGGTCGAAGATATCCGCGATTTGTCGGGTATCGGCAAAACTAACCCCGGCATTGCCCTGGCGTTGACCGCGCTGATGTTTTCGATGACCGGCATTCCGCCTCTGGCGGGCTTCTGGGCGAAGTACTTTATTTTCACCTCGGCGGTGAATGCGGGCCTGGTTGGCGTGGCTGTGTTCGGCGTACTCACCAGCGTGGTGGGGGCCTACTACTATCTGCGCTTGATCAAGATCGTGTACTTCGACGCCTCGGTTGATGCCCTCGATAAACCCGATGGCGCAACCGGCACAGTTATGTTCGTTTGCACGGCGGCGCTGATCGGCTTGTTCGTGTTCGCCGGCCCGTTTGCCGCTCACGCGGACGCCGCCGCCAAAGCGCTGTTCCCAGGCTAGGAGGCGGGCGTGGCCCGCATTACCAGCTCGCCTGCCGCCGACAATCTCCGCCTTCCGCAAGGATGGCGGGTGAAAGCCTTTGACGAACTGGACGGCACCAATGCCGCGCTGCGCCGCATGGTCGAGATGGGGGCCGAGGACAGTGAAGGCCTGATTATCACGGCCAAATCCCAGAGTGCCGGACGTGGGCGCGATGGCCGGGCGTGGACCAGCCCGCCCGGAAATCTCTATGCGTCATTTTTAGTGCCCGCGTCGGGCGGCGTGATGCGCGCCTCTGAAATCGGCTTTGTCGCGGCCCTGGCCGTGATCGGAGCGATCCAAACGCTGGTTCCCGATAACGCACCGGATGAGGCCTTGCGCTGCAAATGGCCCAATGACGTGTTGTTCGAGGGCGCCAAGGTGTCGGGTATTTTGCTGGAAACCGTCAACGCGCCCGAAGGCGGCAAGTTGTACGTCATCGTCGGGATTGGCTTGAACCTCGTGCCTGTGGATGTGGATCAGGCGCGTTATCCGGTTACATCCTTGGCGCAGCACGGCACGCGCGTGGGGACCGGGACTGCGCTGGAGGCCTTGGCCAAGCATTTTGCGATTTGGATGGACACGTGGCTGCGGGATGGCTTCGCGCCGGTTCGTGAGGGGTGGTTGAAATCGGCGGCCGGGCTAGGGCAAACCATATCTGTGCGATTACCGCAAGAAACCATCAGCGGCACGTTTATCGATATCGACGCGAATGGGGCTTTGGTTATTGATACTATCGTGGGGCGGCGCACGATTCACGCCGGTGATGTTATTTTGCCTCGGTCTGAGTAACCATGCTGCTGGCCATTGATTGCGGAAATACCAATATTGTCTTTGCCGTGTTCGACGGCGAGAAACTGCACGCCCAATGGCGGGCCGCCACCAAAACCGACAAGACGGCGGACGAATTCGGCATCTGGCTGACACAGGTGATGCAGCATGACGGGGTTGCACCCAGCGACATTACGGCGGCCATCATTGCTTCTGTGGTTCCGGCGCGCAATTTTGATTTGGGCAAGTTGTGCGAAAAGTATTTCAGAACCAAGCCGCGCTTTATTGGCGACCCTGATTTGAAACTCGGCGCCGAGGTGAAGATCGACAACCCGCGCGAAGTGGGGGCCGACCGCGTCATCAACGTGATTGCGGCGCACGCAACGTACAAAGGCCCGTCCATCGTCATCGACTTCGGCACGGCTACGACCTTTGATGTGGTGGACCAGGACGGGGCCTATTGCGGCGGTGTGATTGCGCCCGGCATCAACCTCAGCATGGAAGCGCTGCACATGGCGACCGCATTGCTGCCGCGCATCCCGGTGCGTCACCCCGGCGATGCGCCGGTGGTCGGTAAATCCACCGTGGCTGCCATGACCTCTGGCGTATTCTGGGGCTACATTGGTTTGATCGAAGGCCTTGTGGCGCGCATCAAGGCCGAGCGTGGCGAACGGATGAAGGTTGTCGCTACCGGCGGCTTGGCACCGCTTTTTGCTGAAGCGACCAAGGTGATTGATTTTACAGACGGCGACCTCACGTTGCGTGGGCTTCTGGCCGTGCATCAGCGCAATTCATGAACAAGATGGGCAAACGCAAAGCCTCGGCCGTGGCCGAGGCTTGGGACGAACCCAAAGGGCTGAACAAAGGTCTGTGGTTCATTCCTTTGGGCGGCGCCGGTGAGATCGGCATGAACATGAACCTGTTTGGCTGTGATGGCCGCTGGCTCATGGTCGATTGCGGTGTGACGTTCGGCGATGACACGGCGCCGGGTATTGACGTTGTGATGCCCGACCCCAGTTTTATCGAAGAGCGCCGCGATAGCCTGGATGCGCTTGTCATTACCCACGCTCACGAAGACCACTTGGGTGCAGTTGCATACCTGTGGCCGCGACTAAAATGCCCGGTTTATGCGACACCTTTTGCCGCCGAGTTCCTGAAAGCCAAATTGGCTGAAACAGGGCTCACCGACGACGTGCCCATCACCATTTTGCCCTTGGGCGGACGTACGCAAATCGGGCCGTTTGATCTGGAGTTCGTGACCCTCACGCATTCGATCCCCGAACCTAATGCCGTGGTGATCCGCACGCCGCATGGGGCCTTGTTTCACACCGGCGATTGGAAGTTCGACCCGGATCCGGTAATCGGCGAAGTGTCGGACTACAAAAAGCTGGAAGAATTGGGCCACCAGGACATTCTGGCGCTGATCGGGGATTCCACCAACGTTTTCACCGAAGGCGAGGCGGGGTCCGAGCGCGATGTGCGCGACACCCTCACTAAAATTTTTGCAACGTATACGGGCCGTATTGCTGTTGGGTGCTTTGCCTCTAACGTTGCGCGGCTGGACAGCATCGCCGCCGCCGCCGAAGCCAACGGCCGCCATGTGGCTTTGGTGGGCCAATCCCTGTGGCGCATTGTCGAGACCGCGCGCCGCACGGGCTACATGTCGCGCGAACGCAAGTTCTTCGAGGCCGACGAGGCCGCCTATTTGCCGCGCGACAAGGTGGTCTACATCTGTACCGGCAGCCAGGGTGAGGGGCGCGCGGCGCTGATGCGCATTGCTTTCAATCAACATCCCGACATTGGCCTGGAAAAGGGCGATGTGGTGGTGTTTTCGTCACGCGTCATTCCCGGCAACGAGCAGGCCGTGCACAAGGTGCAAAACCAGCTCATCCGTATGGGCGTTGAGTTGGTCACATGGCGCGATGAGTACATCCACGTGTCCGGCCATCCGGCGCGTGAGGAGCTGAAACGCATGTACGGCTTCATCCGCCCGCGCATTGCCGTTCCGGTGCACGGCGAACTGATGCACATGCATGCGCACGCCAAACTGGCCGACGAATGCCAGATCCCGCAGGCGGTGCTGGTGGAAAACGGCCAGGCCTTGAAGTTCGAGGATGGGCGCGCCGAAGTTCGGGGCAGTGTGTGGAGCGGCAGGCTGACGTGGCTTGAGGGCGAAGTGCGGGCCATGAACGACCCCATTATCAAAGAGCGCAAGAAGCTGCTGTATGAAGGTGCGGTCGTTGTATCGGTGACCCTCGACGACGAGGGCTTGGCGGATGAGCCGCAAGTCACCGTGCTGGGTACCGGCGACCCCACCGAAAACCAGGACCGCGACTGGGATTGGATTATTTCCAATGCCATCGGCAAGCTGCCCAAGAAGGCCCGGCGCGACGATGCGGTGATTGAAGATGCTGTGAAATCCGCGGTCCGTAAGGCCTTTGCCATGGCGGGCCGTAAGCCCTTGGTCAAAGTGCATATTTCCGGGGTCTAGGCCTCGTTTTTCGCGGGGCTAATCGGGTTTCCTATTTTGCGAATCTGCCCTACATGAGTGGGGAAGATGTGTGTTGCCATGAGGAAGTTATGATCGGTCGTTTGAACCACGTTGCCATTGTTGTCCCGGACCTGGCTGCCGCTGCCGCCAATTATCGCGAGACCTTGGGGGCAAAAGTCTCTGCCCCGCAGGACTTGCCCGAGCATGGTGTGACTGTGGTGTTCGTGGAACTCCCTAACACCAAGATCGAACTGCTGCATCCCTTGGGCGAGGGTTCAACCATTGCGCCGTTCCTGGCCAAAAACCCTTCGGGCGGCATGCACCATGTTTGCTACGAAGTGGACGACATCATTTCCGCTCGCGATAAATTGAAGGCCTCGGGGAAGCGCGTGCTGGGAGACGGCGAGCCAAAAATCGGCGCTCATGGTAAACCGGTGTTGTTCCTGCACCCAAAAGACTTCGCGGGCACGCTGGTGGAAATCGAGCAGGTCTAAATAAGACCTGCTTCCCAAAATGGGCGAAAAAGGGGATCCGATCGTGAAGGCCATTACGCTTGGTGTTGCGCTAACGTTCTTCGCGCATGTGGCTTTTGCACAAGAGTCGGCCACCGAAGCGCCCGTTACCCCGGATGACCGCTTGAACGCTGTTCTGTGGCAACTGACCAGCGCCGAGTACGAAGGCGCTACGCGCACGGCCTTCGCTATGGCGCGTGTGGCGCTGGACAAGGCGCTGAAAGACAAAAAGCATACGGCGGCGATTGAGCAGACCGGCAAGTTTGCCAAGCTGCCGCCGGCCATCATTTTCGATATTGATGAGACCGTATTGGATAACGGCCCCAATCAGGTCCGCATGATGCTCGATACCAAAACGCGGCCCGCTGAACTGATGGCCCGCTGGCACGAGCGTGGGGTCGCAAAGCCTGTGCCCGGCGCCGTCGAATTTATTGAGTACGCCCAAAGCAAAGGCGTGACGCTGTTCTTCATCACCAACCGCAATGCTGAGAAGGAAGACGGCACGCGTAAGAACCTGGAAGCTATCGGCGTAAAACTGCCTGCAACCGTCGATACCGTGATGATGGAACACGAGAAGCCCGAATGGAAGTTCGACAAGGGCTTGCGGCGCGCAACCGTCGCAAAGGACTACCGCGTCGTGCTGGTGGTCGGCGACGACTATGGCGATTTTACCTCAGTGTGGAACAAGCCCACCGATGAACGCCGCAAGGATGCGGAAACCGAAGCCGCGCGCTGGGGCCGTGACTGGATCCTGATCCCGAACCCGATTTATGGGTCATGGGAAAACGCGGCCATTAAGTTCAATTTCCGCGCGCCGCCCGACGAGCGCCGCAAGATCAAGCACGACACCCTCAAAGCCTTCGACGCCGCTGAGTGATCTAGCGGCGGGCGCGATCACTGCCGAAGGCGGGATAGCTCATGCCGTCCAACATCGTTCCATTCTGTTTGGCGACTGTGCCTGACTTCATCACAAAGTCGATGGCTTGCAGCGTTTTCACGTCGCTTAAGGGGTCGCCCTGAACCGCAATCAGGTCGGCCACGTTGCCGGGCTTCAAGCTGCCGGCATCCTTCAC
>JAEUKL010000311.1 GCA_016793005.1 Rhodospirillaceae bacterium
CATTTGCGGCGGCTTTCAGATGCTGGGGAACACCATCAGCGACCCCGACGGCATTGAAGGCGTGGCCGAGATGGTGCCGGGGCTGGGGCTCTTGAATGTCGATACGGTGCTTGCACCACACAAAGTGCTGCGGCCTGTGGATGGCACTTTAGCGAATACGCAAGCGTGTGTGGCGGGGTACGAAATTCATGCCGGCCGCACGTTTGGCGAAGGTCTGTCGCGGCCATTCCTGAAACTCAAAGACGCGCTCGATGGGGCCGTGTCGCCCGATGGCCGTCTGTTTGGCTGTTATGTGCATGGGTTGTTCAATGCGCCCGAGGCTCGCGCGGCAATCTTGGCGCCATGCGGCATTACATCCAACGGCATCGCGCACGACATATTTGTAGATCAGCGCCTCGATGAGGTCGCTGCTGCGTTAGAGCAGCATCTCGATGTGCCGGGTTTAATGCAGCTTTCAGGGCTAGCTTAAACATCAACGTTGAAAGTACGCCTTCAGCCGCGCAATGGCGGTATGCAACGTGGCGTCGTCTTTGCAAAAGGCAAAGCGCACGAAGTGCTGTGGTCCATTACTTTCATAGAATGCGCTGATGGGAATCGCCGTCACTTTTCCGTTGATCGTCAGTTCGCGGCAGAAATCCACATCGGTCAGGCCAGTTTTAAGCGGCCGGATATCGGCGCATATAAAGTATGTGCCTTGGGTGTCGAGCACCTCAAAGCCCACGTCGCGTAAACCCGCCGCCAGAATGTCGCGCTTGCGGCTCATGGCGGACGAAAGATCGGCAAAGTAGCCGTCATCCTTGTTCAGGCCGTAGGCGACGGCGCGTTGCAGGTTTGGCGGTGTAGTGAATGTCAGGAACTGGTGGGCCTTCGCCGCAGCTTGCAGGAGGTGCGGGGCGGCGGTGATGTATCCCACCTTCCACCCCGTCAGTGAAAACGTTTTCCCAGCCGAGCCGATTTTCAGGCACCGTTCGCGCATGCCCGGCAGTGTCATTATCGGCGTGTGAACATGTCTGTCGAATACCAGGTGCTCGTACACTTCATCACACACAACGTAGGCG
This sequence comes from Rhodospirillaceae bacterium, assembly GCA_016793005.1. Classification (GTDB taxonomy): domain Bacteria; phylum Pseudomonadota; class Alphaproteobacteria; order Rhodospirillales; family Rhodospirillaceae. The sequence goes on from JAEUKL010000311.1 coordinate 1,059, forward strand.
TCGAATTTCTTCACAAGGTCAGCGATGAATGAAAGTTCATCGGTGCTGAAAACTTTGCCCGAGGGATTCGCGGGTGAATTGATTACGATCAGTTTTGTACGCGGTGAAAATGCGGCGGCAAGGTCCGCGCGTGGAATGTCCCAGTGCGGCGGCTCCAGGCGAATACGTTTGATCGCCGCGCCCGCACGCTGAATGATCGGGGCATAACTGTCGTAAACAGGCTCGAATACAATGGCTTCGTCGCCAGCATCTAACAGGCCAAAAAATGCGCTAGCCAAGGCTTCCGTGGCGCCCGATGTCACCAGCACCTCGCGCAAGGGGTCGACATCTAAGCCGTAGAACCTTTTATCATGCGCTGCGACCGCGTGGCGCAGGTCCGCAACGCCCATGGCCGAGGGGTACTGGTTCGGCTGATCAGCAAGATACTCCTGAGCTTTGGCGCGGACATCATCAGGGCCGTTCCTGTCCGGGAAGCCTTGGCCCAGGTTGACGGCGCCGTGTTCGACGGCCAACCGTGACATCACTTCGAAAATCGTGATGCCGCCGCCGGATAAAACCGCATTCGTTTTTTTCATAAGCCCGCACACTCAAAAAGCCCTGCGGACGTTATAGGCGATGCGGATGTGGGTCGTCACGCCAGTGAAAACGACTGAGGCGGAAGGAGCCCGCATGAAGAATGGGCGCCACGGCGAAGGGGGATCGGAAGGGGGGAGGCCCTGCAAGGGAGGAAACCCCAGCGCCGTGGCGTGAGGGTGATGTAGCGCGACGGCAGTGGGCGCGCGCGTGACAATTTTACTAAATCTACTAATTCAGTAGAGAATAAGAAGAATTTTTTGTGAGCACCCCGACTCACGCCAGTTTATGGCAAATGCGTTAAGGGCAATGCGCCTGGGCGCTTGAGTTCCTTTAAAACGAAACTGCTGCGCACGTCTTTCACGCCGGGCAGTTTCAGCATCCGATTCGTCAGGAATTCACCGTAGGCCGTGAGATCTGCCGCGACAACTTGCAGCAGGAAGTCGAGGGTGCCGGTCATCAGGTAGCAGGCCACGATTTCAGGCATTTTTTTGACGGCTGCGATGAAGCTGTCCGTGACACCGTGATCAAGCTGCACCTCAATAAATGCCAGCACATGCAGGCCCAGCGTTTGCCGGCTCAGTCGCGCTGCATAGCCTTCAATCACGCCCGCGTCTTCCAGTGCTTTCACACGCCGTAGGCACGGCGATGGCGACAGGCCAATGCGGACAGCCAACTCGGCATTGGAAATGCCGCTGTTTTCCTGAAGTACGGTCAAAATCTTCTGGTCGGCGCGATCCATCGCTATAACCTGCCTTATATTCCATACTAAATGGCAGAATATTGCTCTGATGGGGGGAATTCAACCGCCTCTAGGTCAGAAATGCCGGCATATCAGGCGTAAATTCACCTCCGGCCACGCTCTATCGGGAGGATTTCAGCATGACCACTGCCGCCACGGCGCGCACCGACGCCTCACTTCATCCCCAATCTTCCAATCCCCAATCTTCCAATCCAATGGGCACGGACGGTTTCGAGTTCGTGGAATACACCGCCCCTGATCCGGAAGCTTTGGGCCATGTGTTTGAGGGCATGGGGTTTGCGGCCATCGCGCGGCATCGGTCGAAAAACGTGACGCTGTACCGCCAGGGCAACGTCAACTTTATCGTTAACGCCGAACCGCAAAGCCGCGCGCAACGCTTTGCCCGTGAACACGGCCCCAGCGCCTGCGCCATGGCGTTTCGTGTGGGCGATGCCACGGCCGCTCATAAACGCGCGTTGTCGTTGGGCGCCGCTGATGTGCCGTCCAGTGCCGGCCCGATGGAACTAAACATCCCCGCCATCGAGGGGATTGGCGGCAGCGTGATTTATTTGGTTGATCGCTATCGCGATATCACCATTTACGACGTCGACTTTCAAATGCTGCCGGGCGCAGTGCGCGAACCCAAAGGGGTTGGCTTGGTTGAGATCGACCATCTCACCCACAACGTCTATCGCGGCCGCATGGATTACTGGGCGGGCTACTACGAACGCCTGTTTAACATGCGTGAGATCCGTTACTTCGACATTGAAGGCAAACTGACAGGCCTGAAATCTCGCGCCATGACGGCCCCTTGCGGCAAGATCCGCATTCCGATCAACGAGTCCGCCGACGACAAAAGCCAGATTGCCGAATACCTGCACCGCTATCGCGGGGAAGGCATCCAGCACATCGCGCTGTCAACCAACGATATCTATGCCACTTGCGACCAGTTGATCGCGCGTGGCGTAAAGTTCGTGCCGCCACCGCCGTCCACATACTATGACATGATCAACCAGCGTTTGCCGGGGCACGGCGAACCCATTGCTGAAATGCGAAAGCGCGGCATTTTAGTGGATGGGCATAATCAGCAGCTTTTGCTGCAGATTTTCACCGACACCGTGATTGGCCCCATCTTCTTCGAAATCATTCAGCGCAAAGGCGATGAAGGGTTTGGCGAAGGTAATTTCAAGGCGCTGTTTGAATCCATGGAACGCGACCAGATCAAACGCGGTGTGTTGGAGGATACAGCGGCAGAAAGCGACAAGGTGAAGGCATGAGCGATTACATACGCCTCCAACGCGTCGAAGGCGTAGCTTCACGCCAAGCCCACGCCGACCTGCCCGCGGGCACGTATGAACGCGAAATCAGCAAAGAAGGTTTCTTCGGCCCGGCTTCGTTTATCTATCACCGCAATCCGCCGACAAACTGGACAAACTTCGAAGGCTCTTTGCAGCCCCATGCGTATGATTTAGGCGCGTTGAAATTTACCGACACGTCGCCATGGGCGGCCGCGGCGGTTCTGCATAACGCGTCCGTCAAAATACGTTTCTGGTCGCTGAGCAGCGATATGGCTTCGTTGGCGCGTAACGCCGATGGCGATGATTTGTTGTTCATCCATAGTGGCAGTGGTGACCTGTTCTGCGACTACGGCCGCTTGGCCTACACTGCGGGCGATTACATTCTAATTCCGCGCGGTACCATGTGGCGCCTGTCGTGCCGCTCGGCCACCAGCGTATTGATGATTGAATGTACCAATGGCAGTTACAAACTGCCGGACCGGGGCATGTTGGGCCCGACCGCGCTGTTCGATACGGCAATACTGGATACGCCCAAAATCGACGCGGCTTTTCTGGCCCAGCAGAGCGACAGCACGCCATGGACGGTGCATGTAAAAAAGCGCGATGCGGTCAGCACCATGACGTTCCCGTTCAATCCATTAGACGCCGTGGGCTGGCACGGTGACTTAACGGTGGCGCGGCTGAATGTGAAAGACATCCGCCCTGTTGTCAGTGCGCGCTATCACTTGCCGCCCTCGGTCCACACGACGTTTTTAGGTCAGCGCTTTGTGGTGTGCACTTTCACGCCGCGGCCCTTTGAGACCGATCCTGGCGCCATCAAGGTGCCTTTTTTCCATAACAACGATGATTACGACGAAGTGATTTTTTATCACGACGGTAATTTCTTCAGCCGCGATGATATCAAGCCCGGTATGATGACATTCCATCCTGCCGGCTTCACGCACGGCCCGCACCCCAAAGCGCTGAAGAACATGTTGCAGCAACCAAAACCTGCAACCGAAGAATATGCCGTCATGATTGATACGCGCGATCCGCTGGACATCGGCGATGCTGCGCTGACGGTTGAACGCCAAGACTATGTTGATAGTTGGAAAAGCAAATGAAACTTGCGACTTTAAAGCGCGGCGGCCGTGACGGAACACTGGTGGTCGTCAGCCGCGATCTTAATCGTGCTGTAGCTGTGCCGCAGATCGCTGCGACCTTGCAGGCGGCCCTGGATGACTGGGCGACAACCGAGCCGCAACTGACTCACATATATCATCAACTCAACGCTGGCTCTTTGGCGGACGCGTTTGCCTTTGATGCGCGCGAAGCTGCGGCGCCCTTGCCGCGGGCCTACCATTGGGTCGACGGCAGCGCATACCTGGTGCATGTGGAACTGGTGCGTAAGGCGCGCGGAGCCGAAGTGCCGGCCAGTTTCTACACCGATCCCTTGGTGTATCAGGGTGGCAGCGATGATTTCTTAGGTCCCTGCGATGACATTGTTGTTCCTCGCGAAGACATGGGCATCGACCTTGAAGCCGAAGTGGCGGTCATTACCGGCGACGTTGCCATGGGCACGACGGCTGAAGTCGCGCGCAACGGCATCAGGCTTGTGATGCTGGTGAATGATGTGTCGTTGCGGGGTTTGATTCCCCGCGAGCTAGAAAAAGGCTTTGGCTTTTATACCTCAAAGCCCGCCACAGCGTTTTCGCCAGTTGCAGTCACCCCCGATGAACTGGGCGGTGCGTGGGATGGCGGCAAGGTCAATCTGCCGCTGATCAGCTATGTGCGTGGCCAGAAGTTGGGCTCACCTAATGCCGGCCAGGATCTGACATTTGATTTTACGCAACTGATTCAGCACTGCGCGCAAACCCGCAATTTGCGCGCTGGTACAATTGTGGGGTCCGGGACGGTGGCGAACCGAAATGCCGATGTTGTGGGTTCATCGTGCCTGGCGGAAGTTCGCACACTAGAACAAATCAAGCACGGTGCGCCAAAAACATCGTTCTTGGGTTTCGGTGATGACGTGCGTATTGAAATGCTTGATGCTCATGGGGCTTCCATTTTTGGGGCTATTGCACAGCGCGTTGTTCCTTTAAAGAACAAAACATGATCAGGCTTTACGACTTCGCGCGCTCATCGGCCGCATATCGGGTGCGGATTGCGCTCAACCTCAAAAAGGTTGCGGTTGAAGCGCTGTCGGTTCATTTGCGCCGCAACGGCGGCGAGCAGCACAGTCTGTCCTATGGCCAGGTAAACCCGCAGAACCTGGTGCCGACGCTGGATGTGAATGGCGCTGTACTGACCCAGTCGATCGCCATCATTGAATACTTGGACGAGGAGCATCCCAATCCGCCGCTGCTGCCGGGCACGGCACTGGATCGTGCGCGCATTCGCGCCATGGTGCAGTTGATCGCGGCCGACATTCACCCCATCCAAAACTTGCGTGTGCTTCAGTACCTGCAGACTGACTATGCGCAGCCCGAGGCCAGCACCACAGCCTGGGCACGTCATTGGATCGAGAAGGGGTTCATGGCGTTAGAGGCACTGGTTCAACGCGCACCCGTCCAAGGCCGTTATTGCTATGGCGATGCGGTGACGTTCGCCGATGTTCTGCTGGTGCCGCAAATGAACAATGCGCGGCGCTTTGGCTGCGACATGGCGCTGTTCCCGCATCTGGTGACAATCGATCAACGCCTCCGGGCTCTGCCTGAGTTTGAACAGGCTGCGCCCGAGAAGCAGCCCGACTTTGAGGCTTAATAGTAGTGAGGCCTGC
>JAEUKL010000438.1 GCA_016793005.1 Rhodospirillaceae bacterium
GTTATTTCGGTGCGCGTTACAAAGCAGATACAAATTCGACATTGTTATGAACAGAATTTCTGCCACGCTGGCGTCTTGCTCAACATCGCCACTTTGAACAAAGACTGTAGTAAATAATGGATGCTCACTCACCCAAACTGCTGCCACCGACTGTGATTGACCGGCTGCACACTGTGCGCCGCCGCGTGACACTACTGCCGCGTCCGGTTCTGATCGGCGCCGCCCTACTTGTCGCTGCGGCTATTGGTTGGGCCATTTGGGGCGGTAGCAGTGGAACCGTTGCCCAATCTACGACGCAAAAAGTTGTCATCGGTGATGTGGAAGATACCGTTACGGCTGTTGGCAAGTTGCAGCCCTTGCAGTTCGTCGATGTCGGCACGCAAGTCTCGGGCCAGCTGAAAAAGTTGCATGTGACTTACGGCGCGGTTGTAACGCAGGGCCAACTGCTGGCCGAGATTGATCCAACGATTTATCAGGCCCGTGTCGGTGCCGGTGAAGCCGCATTGTTGAACTTGAATGCGCAACTTTCGCAGCGGCAGGCTGAGCGTACGCTGGTGCTCCAGCAACTCAACCGTCAGACCGCGCTATTGAAAGAGGGAGCCACCAGTCAAGACGCCTACGACGCCGCGCTCTCGCAATCAAAAGTCAACGCGGCACAAACCGAAGCGCTGGGTGCGCAGATCAAGCAGCAAACCGCCACCTTGAACGCTGACCGTGCGAACCTGGGGTATACCAGCATCTACGCGCCCATGTCGGGCGTGGTGGTGGATGTGATCGCCAAGCAGGGCCAGACGCTCAACGCCAACCAGACCGCGCCGATTGTGCTGCGCATCGCTGATCTGGATACCATGACGGTTTATGCGCAAGTGTCCGAGGCCGATGTATCCAAACTCAGCACCGGCATGAATGCTTATTTTACCACGTTGGGCCAGTCGAACCGCCGCCGTTACGGCAAACTGCGCCAGATCATTCCGACGCCGGAAGTTGTGAACAACGTTGTGCTTTATAACTCGCTGTTCGATGTGCAGAACCCCGAGCACGATCTTTACACCCAGATGAGCGCACAAGTGTTTTTCCTGGTGGGCGAGGCCAAGCAGGTGCCGACGGTTCCTGTGAGCGCGCTCAAGCCGGTTGCGCACGCGCCACGCGGCGATACTAAACCCGCCGCCGCCAAAGATACAGCAACCAAAGATGCAGCAACAACAACGCCGCCCGCCACCAGTGAAGCGCGTCCACAGCGTCCGCCCCGTGCGGACGGCGCGACTGATGCGAAACCGTCGTCTAATCCCAGCGAAGGCCAGCCTTACACTGTTCGTGTGAAGAATGGCGGCAGTGTGGAAGAGCGCACGGTGATGATTGGCGTCATGAGTCGCCTAACCGCCGAAGTTAAGTCCGGTCTGAATGTGGGTGATGAGGTTGTTATCGGCGCGCCAGCGTCGAGCAGTGGGCAAGGCCAAAGTCGTGGTGCCGCACCAAGTCACGGGCCGCGCTTCTAATGAATCTCTTAGGTTCATCCTCGCCAGTTACTGCGGCCGCTGTCTCGCAACAGACGGATACGCCGATCATTGGCTTGCGCGATATCACCAAGACCTACACGCGCGGCGATTTCGCGGTGGAAGTTCTGCACGGCATTTCGATTGATATCTATCCGGGTGAGTTTGTCGCCATCATGGGGGCGTCGGGCTCGGGTAAATCGACGCTGATGAACCTGATCGGCTGCCTCGACCGGCCAACCACGGGAAGCTATCAGTTCGCGGGCCAGGAAGTCGCTGAACTGGACCCCGATGAACGCGCGCTGCTGCGCCGCGAGTCATTCGGATTTATTTTCCAGCAATACAACTTGCTCGCCACATCCAACGCTGTCGAGAACGTGGAAGTGCCTGCCGTCTATGCGGGGTTAACTCATCAACAGCGCGTGGCGCGTGCAGAAGAGTTGCTGACATCGCTGGGTCTGGGTGAGCGGTTGGATCACAAGCCAAGCCAGCTGTCGGGCGGCCAACAGCAGCGTGTGTCGATTGCGCGCGCGCTGATGAACGGCGGTGCCGTGATTTTGGCCGACGAACCTACGGGCGCTTTGGACAGCAAAAGCGGCGAAGACGTGATGCATCTGCTGCATGACTTGAACGCCAAGGGCCATACGATTCTTCTTATCACGCACGATGCCAACGTGGCCAAGCGCGCCAAGCGTGTCATTGAAATTCGTGACGGCGAGATTGTTTCTGATACCGGCCGCTCGGCTGCCGTGTCCGAACATGTTATTCAGCCGCCATCTGTCGATACACATGGATCCGCCGATGGCGTGAAAATGCCCGACATCATGGAAGCCGGTAAAATGGCGTTCCGTGCCTTGCGGACCAACTTGCTGCGCACCTTGTTGACGCTGCTCGGTATCATTATCGGTGTGGCGTCGGTGGTGGCCATGCTGGCCATCGGGAATGGCGCGAAGCAGGAAGTGCTGGATCGCATGTCGTCCATGGGCACAAATCTTTTGTTGGTGCGCCCTGGTGCGGCCAACTTGCGCATGGCCGACGGCGTACGCGCGACGCTGACCATGGATGACGCAAAAGCGTTGTCCGAGGTGCCCAATGTGTCTGAAGCCGTGCCCGAGTATGCCGGTAACGTGACCGTCCGTTTCGGGAATGCCGACGCGCAGACCCAATTCAACGCCACCACGCCGGGCTACACCATTGCGCGTGACTGGGATGTGGACCAAGGGGCGTTCTTCACCGAAGAGGAACTGAACGACTACGCGCCCGTAGCGGTGATCGGCACGACAGTGATGAAATCTCTGTTCGGAAATGCCAATCCCATCGGCCAGTATGTCATCGTCAACAATATCCCATTCCTGATCATCGGTATTATGCACCCGAAGGGAGCCAATAACTTCGGCCAGGATATGGATGATATTATTTTCGCACCCTTCACCACCGGTGCGCTGCGTGTGTTCGGCCAGCGCTATGCGCGGTCCATTACCGTTGCTGTTGAAGATCTAAGTCGCATCGACGAAACGCAAGCGGCCGTGAGCGAACTGTTGAAAGCCCGCCACGGTGGTATCGAGGACTTCCAGATCCGCAATATGGCGTCGGTGATCGAAGCCCGCACGGAGACGCAAGACACGCTGACGATTTTGCTGGGCTCGATTGCGGCAATCTCGCTGCTGGTCGGCGGCATCGGGGTGATGAATATTATGCTGGTGAGCGTGACCGAGCGCACGCGCGAAATCGGCGTTCGCATGGCCACGGGGGCCCGCAAAATCAACATCCTGCTGCAATTCAACACCGAGGCATTGGTTGTCTGCGCCATTGGTGGTTTCATCGGCGTGGTGATTGGTTTGCTGACGGCGTTTTCATTCGCAAGCTTCGGCAAGCCGGTGCTGTACTCGGCCGGGCCGGTCATTCTGGCGTTCACCTGCGCCTTTGCCACGGGTCTGCTGTTCGGCTACCTGCCGGCGCGCAAAGCGGCCAATCTTGATCCTGTTGTCGCACTTGGTGCTGATTAGAGTTGTTCGTATGAATCGTTTTGTATGCTCCGTGTCGGTGTTGGCGCTGCTGTCAGCCTGTGCCGCGCCCTCGCAACCCGCCGTCAATACGCCGCAGGCGTTCCTCATTACCCCGTCAGCGGCGACAGACGAACCTGCGGCGGTTTGGCCCAGCCAGCAATGGTGGACGGGGTTTGAGAACGATGAGCTTTCGGCTTTGATTGCACGCGCCGCCGAGAACAACCGTAACCTCAAGGCATCCGTTGCGCGCATTCTGCAAGCTGAGGCCAGTGCGAAAGCAGCCGGGGCCGCATTGTTTCCATCGCTGTCGGCCAGTGGATCCATCAGCCGCGCCGGGGGCGATGCGCGCGCTGACACGACCAGTACGCAAGCCGGTTTAAGCGCATCTTATCAGGTGGACTTGTTCGGGCAGGTCAGCGCCAACACAGCCGCCGCCGCCCAGCGCATCGACTCAAGTTTGTATGACCGTGAAACGGTGCGCATCACGCTGTTCAGCGACGTGGCCACCACGTATCTGCAGGTTCTCTCCATCCGTGACCGGTTGCGCCTGGCCGAAGAGCGCCTGCGCATTGCCGAGAATCTGTTGAGCCTGGTGGAAACACAGCGCCGTATAGGCGTGGTATCCGATCTTGAGTTATCGCAGCAACGCTCGGCCATCGCCAGCCAGCGCGCGAGCATTCCGGCTTTGAAAGTCAGCGAGCGTCAATCACTCGATGCCTTGGCGGTGCTGCTCAGCACGCTGCCGGAAGAGTTTGCGGTTGAAGGCCGCACCCTCGCGACGTTGAAACTGCCGACTATTGCCGCCGGGCTGCCGGCCTCATTGCTGGAACGCCGCCCGGATTTGCGTAAAGCGGAATCGGATTTAAAGGCCAACGGCTACGATGTGGCTGCGGCGCGTGCTGCACGGTTGCCGTCATTACAACTGACGGCCTCGGGCGGCACGGCCAGCGACAGCCTCAGCGGTTTATTCAACTCGGGCACGTTTATCACCAATCTTGGCGCGTCACTGGCCGCACCCATTTTCCAGGGCGGGCGGTTGCAGGCGAACGAGCAGGCGGCGCGTGCACGGCGTATGGAGTTGGTCGAGACCTATCAGCAAAGCGTGATTGCGGCGTTCCGCGATGTGGAAGATGCCCTGGCTGCGGCGACGCAAACGGGCGCACAGTATGATTTCGCCAACGAAGCCTATATCCAAGCAGCCGAGGCTTATCGCCTCGCTGAGTTGCGGTATCGCAACGGCGCAGTCAATTTCCAGACGGTGCTGAACGCACAAACAGCCGTGCTGTCGGCGCAGGAAACGCTGGTGTCGTCGGGGTTGGCGCGCCTGTCGGCGGTGGTAACCCTGACCAAGGCGCTCGGCGGCGGCTGGGATGGTGCAACACCCCAGCGCCTAAGCCTTGCCGATAATTTAGCGCCTTTAAATTAGGCCCAAGAAACTAAGCGGGCCCTAAGTTAAGCCGGTTTCCGGAACTTCAGCACGAACTGGCTGGTGTGCCCGCGCAGTTCTTGTTGAAAGACGTTTACGTTCAGCGGGTCTTTCGGGTTTTCCAGCAAGTCGGTTTCTTCGGCCAATTCAAAGCCGGCTTTGGTCACGTCGTCGACCACAACGTAGCGCTCGATGCGGTGATTTTTATTCACGTCGGTGGCGCCCATGCCGGGGCCGGCGAGGTGATCAATGATGCCGTAGATGCCGCCCGGCTTCAGCGCTGCTTTCACGCTGGCGTTCATGGCTTCCCTGTTGACGCCCAGCCAGTAGCAATCGTGGTAGAACATGACCATGAAGATCGCATCCAGCTTGCCTTGCGGCAGTTGCAGGTCTTCCAGTTCGGTGTCCTGCTCGATGATGTTCTTGTAGCCGCCTTTGGTGATGAGGTCGCCCAGGGGGCGTTGTCCATCTTTGAAGCGGTCGCGCAGCCATTTGTTGTTCTGGCCATACACTGTGCCGCTGTCGCCCACGGCTTCGGCCAGAACACCGGTAAAGTACCCGCGTGAGGCCATCAATTCCGCCACCACCATGCCCGGCTTGATGCCGTAGAACGCCATGGTTTCGGCAGGCTTGCGGTCGGCATCGCGTTTCTTGTCGACATCCGGTCGGCGCGGGCTTTCCAAAACCGCCTTGCGCAATGCATCGGGAACAACGAGCTGGTTTTTATAAACGACCTTGCCGGGCAGAGCGGCGCGCGCACGCGGCGTATAAAGCGATCCTAACGATGCGCTGGCTGCAACAGCCCCTGTGCCCAGTAAAAGTTCGCGTCGATTTGCAAGCACGCCCATGACCAACCCTCCCAGGTTTTCAAATGCACGCCATCATCTCACCTTCGCGGCAGCCTGCCCAGGGTGCCCGTAACCAGTGCCCGGTGTTTTTCTAGGGAACTTTGGCTTGAAGCGTTGCCCCCGAGGCCATCAGCGCCTCGATATCGGCCTGGGAATAACCCGCTTCCTTCAAGATCTCGGTCGAGTGCTCGCCCAACAGCGGCGCGTGGCGGCGAATACTTTCGGGTGTTTTCGAGAAGTTGATAGGGAAGCCCGGCAGTTTCAGTTTGCCCTCAGTCGGGTGATCGACCGATTGCCAGTAGCCAACAGCATTCAAATGCTCGTCGGTGATCAGTTCTTCCAGCGTATTGACCACAATGGTGGGCACCGAGGTCGAGCCGAAAATATCCAGCCACTCTTTGGTGGTTTTTGTGGCCATGATCTTGGCGGTTTCGGAATACGTCTGGTCGATGTTGGCGACACGATTGGCCAGCGTCTTGAATCGCGGGTCAGTCAGCAAGTCCGGGCGCTCGGCCAGTTTGCAGAAGGTTTCCCAATGCGCATCCAGGTACGGCAAAATCGCGATGTAGCCGTCTTTGGTCGGATATGGTTTGCGCTCCTGGCTCATCAGGCGCACGTAACCGGGCGAGCCGATGGGTGGGTCGAACGTTGCCCCCCACATGTGCTCGGCCATAACGAAGCTGACCATGCTCTCGAACATGGGCACTTCAAGCTCCTGGCCCTCTCCAGTTCTTTCGCGGTGAAAGAGTGCGGCCAGCACGGCCTGTACCACATTCATCGCGGTGTTTTTGTCGCACACAATCGTTGGCAGGTAGCGTGGCTCGCCCAACACCAACTTATTCAGCATGGCAATGCCGCTGACGGCTTGGATTGAATCGTCCAAGGCACCCTTTTCGCCGTAGGGGCCGTGTTTACTGTACCCGTAACTGCCGCAGTAAATGATCTTCGGGTTGACCGCCTTCAGCGCCTCATAATCCAAGCCCAGCTTGGTCATGGCTTGCGGGCGATTGTTATGAATGAACACGTCGGCGGTTTTGGCCAGTTCCAGCAGGGCTTTCTTGGCGCTGTCTTGCTTTAAGTCCAGTACCAGGCTGCGCTTGTTGCGATTACATGTCAGGTACAGCGCCGACATATTTTTGTGGGCGCGATTAGCGCCCAGTGTGCGGTTTGAATCGCCGCGCGGGGCTTCGATCTTGATCACTTCCGCGCCCATGTCGGCGAGGATCTGGCAAGCCCAGGGGCCTAACACAACGCTGGTCTGTTCCAGAATTTTAATACCGTGCAACGGACCGGGCATCGTGAACTCTCCCTAACTGAAACGCGCTAGCGTTTTAAAATATTAACGTGCCCCATTTTGCGGCCTGGGCGGGCTTCGCGCTTGCCGTAAAGATGAACATGGGCGTGGGGATTACCATGATATTGATCAAGGCCGTTTACGTCATCGCCGATCAAATTCTTCATTTCCACATCGGCAAAACGGGCTGGGTCGGCCAAGGGCAGGCCTGCAACCGCGCGCACCATCTGCTGGAACTGGTCAGTCTCGCAGGCATCCATGGTCCAGTGGCCCGAATTGTGCGGGCGCGGAGCCATTTCGTTGGCCAATACGTCGCCGTTCTTGGTGATGAAGAATTCCACCGCCAGCAGGCCCACTAAATCGAGTTTGGTCGCGGCTAAACCTGCCGCCGCCACGGCGCTGAACAGCATGGAGGAGGGGATACGCGCCGGAACGATGGAGCGGTCGAGGATGTGATTAGTGTGAATGTTCTCGGTGGCATCGAAGGCCTGCACCACACCATCAACACCACGCGCGACAATTACCGACACTTCACAGCGGAAATTCACGAAGCCTTCCAACACCGCGAACGGCCCGCCGTCGGCGTGCGGCTTTGCTTTGGCGCCGCCAATGGCTTTCCACGCATCGGCGATATCGTCGGGCTTGTAGATTTTGGCTTGGCCCTTGCCGTCGTAGCCTAAGCGCGCCGTCTTCAGCACGCAGGGACAACCGAGTTCACCGACAGCTTTGCGCAAGTCGTCTTCGGTGTTGAGCCCGCGCCATGGCGGTGTACCCACGCCGATTTCAGCAAAGAAGGTTTTTTCCTTGGCGCGGTCTTGCGCGATTTCCAGCGCACGCCACGAGGGGCGCACGACCGTATGCTTTTCCAGAAACGCGGCAGTAGACGCGGGTACGTTCTCGAATTCATAGGTCACCACATCGACGGCCGCAGCGAAGGCCGCCAAGGCGTTCTCGTCAGTATAATCGGCTTGCGTGGTGATGGTGGCGACGTGGCTGGCAGGGCTATCGGTCTCGGGGCACAGCACGTGTGTGCGATAGCCAAACTGTGCTGCGGCCAGCGCCAACATGCGGCCCAACTGTCCACCGCCGAGAATGCCAATTGTTGAGCCTGGCGCTAACGCGTGATGAGCCATTTACTTGGGCGAGTCCGGGACGGAATCAGTTTGTTTGGCACGCCATGTACTCAAACGTTTCGCCAAGGGCTCGTCATGCAGCGCCAGAATGCTCGCGGCCATCAGGCCAGCGTTTTTTGCGCCCGCATTGCCAATCGCCAGCGTACCCACGGGAATGCCGCCCGGCATTTGCACGATGGACAGCAAACTGTCCAAACCCTTCATGGCTTTGCTTTCCACCGGTACACCCAACACTGGCAGTGTGGTCATGGAGGCCGCCATACCCGGCAAATGTGCCGCGCCACCCGCACCGGCGATGATGACCTGAATGCCGCGCTTGGCGGCTGTCTTCGCGTAATCCCACAACCGGTCAGGCGTGCGATGGGCCGAGACCACCTTGGCCTCGAAGGGCACCTTGAGTTCGTCCAGCACATCGGCGGCATGCTTCATGGTGTCCCAGTCGGACGTGCTGCCCATGATGATGCCCACCCGGATGGTTTGGCGTGCGGCTTTAGGTGCGGTTTTGGCGGGTCGTTTGGCCATGCATCTGCCCCAAAAAAGAGGGCGCAATCTATCCGTAACCCCTTGGTTCCGGCAACAAAAGGATAGCCCACAAGGCCCGAAAAAGCGCCATTTCGGTGGTCTCTTTAGCTCTTAGTAACAAATCCGGGGCATGGTTAAATGAATTAGTTTCGACTCAGACGGTGGCAAACCGCCCCGCGTCACAGGATCAGGCTGTTACAGCCATGAGCGACATACCGACTGCTGGAAACATCGCGCTGGTAAATGCTGACGCCCGCAGCCAAGGCGGCGGGACAGGCCGTGACCGGTCGCCACCGCCCAATAAGGTCGCCAACGCCTACCAGGAAATCGCCAAGAACAAACCGTTCGACGACCGCATCACCATTCTTGGCATTCCGGCCGAGCAGATTACGCCGGCGACCCAGGCCGCACTGGCGAGCCTTGTCGCGGAAGTGAATTTCCTGCGTTCATCGGTGCGCCGCTTTGAAGGCGGCCAGGTGCTCGCCAAGCGCGATACGCAACCCGCCGAAAGCGAGGTGCTGCCGGCTGATGTGCTGTCGATCCAGTTGCTGAAGTTCTTGAGCCAACCTGCGGAGGCGGGGCATGCGCGGGTGCTGGTGCTGGCCTACCTCAGCACCTTCGAAGACGTGCGCCGCAGTTCAGGGCTGCTGGCAGCCAACTCATTGCTGTCTGATTTATCGCAGCGCATGAACGGTGTTGAGTTTTTCGCCGATCCGTCCCTGGAAATACCAGAAGATACTTCACCGCCGCAGATGGTACCGGTGAAGGGCAAGAACGGCAAAATCAAAATGCTGCCGGTCGAAAAACCGCCGCGCCCGGGCCTCTACAAGTTCCGCATGATGGGCTTTGCCGGCGGGTCGTCGCTGGTGGGCGTTGTGGAACTGCCGGCCGCGCCGTTGGATGAAACCTACATTGCGCGCCAGGTGCGCGATCATTGCCTTGCACAGTCCTTCAATGTCAGCGGCATCGACATGGCTGTTGCGTTGTCCGTGGCGGCCATTGTCATCAGCGCCAACGAAGGCGCACTGACAGCCATGGGTCGTGCCGATCATCTGCTGCGCGGCAGTAATTTCTGACCGCTCGTTCTTTTGAATTGGCTTTTTGACTGGCCGGCTAAGCGATGATGTCGGGGATCAGCTGATTACGAAGCGACGAAATCTGGTCCTTCAGGGCCAGCTTGCGCTTCTTGAGTCGTCCCACTTTCAACTGGTCAAAATCGTCAGCCGCCATCAGGGCGTGGATCACGTCATCCAAGTCGCGGTGTTCCAGCTCGAGCTGCGCCAGCTTTTCTTTGATCGCTTCTTGGGTCCACGGCATCGGGTTTTTGTGGCGGTAACATTCTGAAAAAGACCGCCCTTATGAGAGGCAATCGGCTGCGGACATCCATTTTACACCCCCGCGATTGTGAAGTCATGTTTGGCGGTTTTGCGGGGTGTAAAAGCTGTACGGGGCATCATGCCCCCGAGGTGTCGCGACTCGGCTTATTCTGTGCAACTCCAGGCGTTTGACCGCTTGCGCCTGAAATTTTATTGCGCTGCAAAATCAAACCACGCCAATAACTTAGCCTTGGGCTTCGGCAGGCCGGCCAAAGGGGGTATAGTTACGCGTCGATGACTCGTGGACAAAGGAGCGCACGGATGGTTGCAGACGTGAGAGCTGAATCTTTAAAAGCGAAACATGCCGCACTCGACACGCAAATTAGCCTGGAGGAGCGGCGACCTCTCCCCGATACTTCGCTGATCCATGACCTGAAGCGACAGAAGCTAAAAATAAAGGATGAACTGCAAAAAATTGCGGTTCACTGACCCCCTTAAGAAAAGTCCCGTCAGACGTTTGTCGTTCCGGCGCTACAACGGAGGCTCGTCCGTTGCCGTAGCGATGAAGGGGTAGGATCCCAACGTCTCTTACGCTCACCTTGAATAAGGTGAGCGTTTTTTTTGATCTTTGATTGTCCGTGTGGCGCGGGTTAGGTGCCGGCGCTGGGAACCGGGTCTGACCCAATCGGCGCAGCTTCGGCGGCGACAGCAGCGTCAGCCTGTTCAGCGGTTGCCTGCGCGGCCGCCGCTTCACGCGCTTCGCGGCGCTTCTTGCGTTCTTCGGCCCTCATCGCATTGTTGCGACGACGCTGCGCCAGCACAACAGCCTTTTCCAGATCAGCTTCCGTGCACAGACCCAGCGTGACCGGGTTCGACGGTTTGATGTTGGCCGCGTTCCAGTGTGTGCGGTCGCGCACGCTGGCAATTGTCGCCTTGGTGGTGCCGAGCAGGCGCGAAATTTGCGCGTCGGTCAGTTCCGGATGGTGCTTCAAGATCCACGAGATTGCATCGGGGCGGTCCTGGCGCTTGGACACCGGCGTATAGCGTGCACCTTTGGCGCGCGCTTTCGGCAGCGGAATGTCTGTCTTGATCATTTTCAGACGCGCATCAGGATCGGCTTCGCAGCGCGCGATTTCG
>JAEUKL010000009.1 GCA_016793005.1 Rhodospirillaceae bacterium
TGCGGTCACACGCGCTGTTTAACGGCTTGGACAATGGCATCCGACGTAATGCCGAAGTGCTTATACAATGCAGGCGCGGGCCCTGAGGCGCCAAAGCTGTCGATACCGATGCTGACACCCTTTGCGCCGACGTATTTGATCCAGCCGTAGGTGGTGGCCGCTTCGATGGACACACGCACATCGCCGCCCAGCACTTGCGCTTTGTAGGCGTCAGACTGCTGATCGAATAGTTCAGTGCACACCATCGACACAACGGCCGTGCCAATGCCTTGGGCTTGCAGCGCCGTGCGAGCTTCCATGGCAATGCTGACTTCCGAGCCGGTTGCGATGATCGTGGCTTTACGGACCCCTTCGGCTTCGGCCAGCACATAGCCGCCCTTGGCCGAAAGATTCTCAGTGGTGTGCGTGGTGCGCAGCGTCGGCAGGTTCTGGCGCGTCAGAGCCAGAATCGAAGGACCTTTCTTATGCTGAAGTGCGATTTGCCATGCTTCAGCGGTTTCCACCGTATCGGCGGGGCGCAAGACCAGCACATTCGGGATCGCACGCAGTGAGGCCAGATGTTCGATGGGTTGGTGGGTCGGGCCGTCTTCGCCCAGGCCAATGGAATCGTGGGTCATGACATAAATGACGCGTTGTTCCATCAAGGCTGAAAGACGAATGCTCGGACGGCAATAGTCGGTGAACACCAGGAAGGTGCCGCCGTAAGGAATGATGCCGCCGTGCAGCGCCAAACCGTTCATGGCTGCCGCCATGCCGTGTTCGCGGACACCGTAGTAGATGTAGCGGCCCGCGTAATCTGGTGCGGCCACCGGCTTCATGGCACCGGTCTTCGTGTTGTTCGAGCCCGTCAGGTCGGCCGAGCCACCGATCAGTTCAGGAATCAACGGTGCGACAACTTCCAGCGTGTTCTGCGAGGAAATGCGCGTGGCTATTTTGGGCTTTTCGTCCGAGACTTTTTTCTTGAAGGCGTTTAGCGCGTCATTGACCGCGGCCGGAATATCGCCCGTCAGCGCGGCATTGAATTCCCCGCGCTTGTCGGATTTCGCAAGCTTGTCGTTCCACGCCGCACGAACTTTCGCACCGCGCGAGCCCGCCAAGCGCCAGGCCCCCAGCACAACATCGGGCACTTCAAATGGGGCAGCGCTCCAACCTAATTTTGCGCGCGCGCCGGCGATTTCTTCATCACCCAACGGCGAGCCATGGCTGCCCGAGGTGCCCGCTTTCTTCGGCGCGCCGTAGCCGATGACGGTACGGCACGCAATCATCACGGGCTTATCGCTTTTCTTGGCCGCTTCGATGGCTTTGGCGATTTCGTCTGGGTCATGACCGTTTACGGGCCAAGCGTTCCAACCGCACGCTTCGAAGCGTTTGATCTGATCGTCAGACACCGACAGGCTTGTGGGCCCATCGATGGAGATCTGGTTGTCGTCCCACAGCACGATTAGCTTGTTGAGCTTCAAGTGGCCCGCCAACGAAATGGCTTCGTGGCTGATGCCTTCCATCAAGCAGCCGTCACCGGCGATGACATATGTATAGTGATCGACAAGATCAGAACCAAAACGCGCGGCCAGCAAACGCTCGGCCAAAGCCAAACCCACAGCGTTCGCAATCCCTTGGCCCAAGGGGCCGGTGGTGGTTTCAGCCGCCGAGACGTGGCCGTATTCAGGGTGACCAGCCGTAATGCTGCCGAGCTGGCGGAAATTCTTGATCTGCTCCAGCGTCATGTCGGCATAGCCGGTGAGATACATGAGACTATAGAGCAGCATGGAGCCGTGACCGGCCGAGAGCACGAATCGGTCGCGGTCTGCCCAGCGGGGGGCCGCCGCATCAAACTTCAAAAACCGGGTGAAGAGCACAGTCGCCACATCAGCCATGCCCATGGGCATGCCGGGATGACCCGAATTGGCCTTCTGGACCGCATCGGCGGACAGAAACCGGATGGCATTAGCCAGGTCGGCGTGGGCGACAGGATTCGTTTGATTATTCATTTAAATCAGCCGGTTATACGTTTCTCAAGGCGCGGTCTCGACGCCCAGGAGGGCCCTTAAACCAGCCCTTGAGCGACGTTTTTGCCGACCAGCCCCCGGATTGCAAGGATTGAATCCCGGCCCAACCAAGCCCGCCCCCTGCCACGGCCAAAAGCACCCCACCCTGTCAGGCCTGACAGGTCCCCTGACAGGCCCGAAAGACCAAGATGGCGCCATGAAAAATGCCCCCAAAGGGCAGCGGACGAATCCGGGTTCGGCCGCGCGTAAAAAATGGAGCGATCAGTGGCAGCCATTTCCATTCTTAAAGCCGTTGCCTTGTTGGCCGAGCGCGACCCCGAGCGGATTGTTTTGATTGAGGGCGACCGCCGCGTCACGCGCCGTGAACTTGACCTGACCACCAATCGTTTGGCACGCGCCTATCAACGCGCCGGGGTACAGCGCGGCGATTACGTCTCGCTGATTATGCCCAATTCGATTGCGTTTCTGGAAGCCGTGGTCGCCATCTGGAAGGTCGGCGCTATTCCGCAGCCGCTACCGCCAAAGTTGGCCACGAAAGAACTGAACGAGATTATCGCGCTTGCGAAACCGAAATTGATTGTCGGCAACCCGCCCAACCGTCCGGTTGGCTGCGCCGTTCTGCCGCTCGGATTCACGCCGGATGCGGATCTGTCGGACGGCCCCCTGCCCGACATCGTTGCGCCGCACTTCAAGGCGATGGTTTCGGGCGGCAGTACCGGCCGCCCCAAGATCATCGTTGCGGGCAACCCCGGCATGATCGATTTGGATGCGCCGTTCCCCACCGTGCGCCCCAACGAGCGCTTCTTGGTCACGGGCCCCTTGTATCATAATGCACCGTTCCTGGCCGCGACCACATGCATGCTGTCGGGTGGTGCGGCCGTGATCATGCCGCACTTCGATGCCGAGCTTGCGTTGCAGATGATCGATGAGCACCAGATCAATTTCATGTCTCTTGTTCCCACGATGATGCACCGGATGTATCGCTTGGGCGCAAAGGTGCGCGGCAAATACGACCTAAGCTCGATCCGCGCCATGATTCATAGCGCCTCATCATGCCCGGTGTGGCTGAAAGAAGCCTGGATCGAATGGCTGGGCGCAGAGCGTGTACTTGAAGCCTACAGCAACACCGAGGCGCCGGGGTACACCATCATCACCGGCACCGAATGGTTGAAGAAAAAAGGCTCAGTGGGCCGCGCCGACAATAAGACCTGCGAGATCAAGATCGCCGACCGCAACGGCAAAGAGCTGCCCGTGGGCCAAGTGGGCGAAGTCTACATGCGTCCCATTTTGGGGCCCGGCAGCACCTACTGCTACGGCGACCGCTACTTTTATATCGGTGCTGCCCCGCGCCAGATTCAGGGCGGCTGGGATTCTTTAGGTGATCTCGGCTACGTGGATGAAGACGGCTACTTGTTCCTGGCCGACCGCCGCCAAGACATCATCATTCGTGGTGGCGCCAACATTTACCCGGCGGAAGTGGAAGCGGCCATCGATGCTCACCCGGCGGTGCGCTCCAGCGTCGTCTTCGGCCTGCCTGATGAAGACTTAGGTGAGAAAGTAGTAGCGATTGTCGATTCCGTTCTGCCGGTTTCGGAAGAAGAATTGGTCCGCCATCTGCGCACGCAGCTGACGCCCTACAAGATTCCTGTGTCGTTCGAGTTCACTGACAGCCCCTTGCGCAACGACTGCGGCAAAGTGCGCCGATCAGACTTGCGCGCCCAACGCATGGCACCGGCAACACAGATGCCGACCGCAGCCGTGGCGTAAGGGCACGCAAAGCGGCCCTGGCCTCAAATTTCTCGCATCACGTGCTGTAAGCCTTCGAGAAAATGAACTAATGACATAAGGGCTTTTCCGCGGCGAGAAGCCGCCACTGCCCTAATGTCTGGATCCGTTTTCATGTCGCCAAACCCCACCAGCATGCTTGCCCCTGTCGGCAAACACACCGCGCACTACCTGGATGTCGTCGAGAAGTTTCGTGCCGACCCCGAGCGCAGCTACCACCATCATCACTTGATGATCAACTTCCAGATTCTGGGGCCGTTTGACGCAGCGAAGTTCAAAGCAGCGTTGCATAAGCTCGCCAAAGTTCAGCCGGCGTTTCGCTTGAGCTTCCAGAAAGCGGGGCCGGCCTGGACGCAAAGCATCGCCGATGAACCAGCGAACGGCTTCATCGAGCACAAAACCTTTGGGCCTGAAGTGACGAACTGGCGCAACACAACGCGCGACTTGATCATTGCCGAAAACGAAATCGCCTTCCGTATGACGGGCGAACCGTTGATCAAGTTCACCATCCTGGAATTCCCAACTCACAACGCAGCGGTATTCCTGACCAAGTTCCACCACATCGTCTGTGATGGCTGGGGTATCTTGGTGGCGCTGAGCCAATTACTGGCGCTGTACGAAGCAGAACTGCAAGGCGTGAATGCGCCCGCGCCGGCCATGCAGCCGTCGGATTTTCTGGCGATTGCCGCCGCCGAGAATGCGTTCCTGGCCTCGAAAGACGGTGAAAAACGCATGGCTTGGTGGCGCAAATATTTGAGCGATCATGCTTTCATTCAAAAGCCGCTGGCCGAACGCCCGCAAGGGCGGTTGGCGGCGTGCATTGATCACTTAAGCTTCGAAACCTCGGCCAAGCTCTTCAAGCTGGCTGAACAGAAAGGCGTGCACTTTAGTTACCTGATCCATGCGGCGTTCACCAAGGCCTTGGCCACGTGGACCAAGTCCGACGATGTGATGGTGACGTTCGTGAAAGCCAACCGCAACGACGCCAACAGTGCCGTCGTGGGCAACTTCGCCGACTGGGTCACTGTTCGCCATCAACTCGATTTGAAAGCGCCCTTAGGCGACATCGCCAAAGCCGCCGAGCATGATGTGAATCAGGCCAAGGAAAACTATCTGCCCTATTGGCACATCGTCGAGCAAATTTGCCCGCACCAGTACTTCAACGACTTCGGCATCACGCCCTATTCGTTCGACTTCATGCCCGAGTTTAATCCAAAAATTGATTTCGGCGGCAAGGCCTCGTTCCTGCTGCTGCGCGACCTGGAGGTTTTCCCGTTCCGCCTGACCGCCACCGACATCTTCTGCCGGACGACCTTGGTGGGCGATCTGGACAAAAAAGAACGCAAGATCGAGATCTTCCTGATCTACCACGGCGGCTACTTGAAAGAAGACCAAGTGCGCGGCGTACTCAATGAAATGAAAGCGGCCTTAGAAGCTGCCTAGCGTATGGGACTGATCAAATGCTGAAGATTTATGGACGCCGCACATCCTTCAATGTGCAGAAAGTGGTTTGGATCGCGACGGAATTAAATGTGCCGTTTCAGCGCATCGATGTGGGTGGCAAATTTGGGGGCCTGAACACACCGGAATACCTGGCGCTCAACCCCAACGGCAAAATCCCCGTTATCGATGACGATGGCGCCGTTGTGTGGGAATCAAACGCCATCGTGCGTTACATTGCCGATAAGCACGGCAAAGGCACCTGGAGCCCAGCCGATCCCGCCAAGCGGGCTCAGGCCGATCAATGGATGGACTGGTACTTAAACCATCTCCAACCCGGCTTCATGGGCGTATTCATCGACATGTACAAAGTGCCGCCCGAAAAGCGCAACCAAGCTTTGGTGAAAAGCCATATCCAGAAGCTGGCTGAAGGTTACACATTTATAGACAAACACTTGGCCAAACGGCCCAACATGCTGGGCGACGAAATCACAATGGCCGATATCCCCATCGCCGCATCGCTGTACCGCACCTACACCATTGGCATTGATGTGCCGAAACTGCCCAATATCGAAGCCTGGTACGAGCGCTTAAAAAAACGCCCCGCCTATGCCGAGCATGTGATGGTCGATTACAGCGAGTTGCGCGGGTACTGATCTGCGCAATCCGATTGGAGCTTAAGTTGAAACGTCGTGGCTGGTTGATTTCTCTGTTAGCTGTGAGCTTTTGCGCTGGCCTTGCGAGTATGTGGTGGCAAGGCATGCGGCCGGATACGGTTGCGCCTGTTGTTGTCGAGGCCCCGCGAGATTTCGCGCTGATCGATACTGCGGGAGAAAAGGTGTCGTTGGCCAACTATCGCGGAAAGTGGCTGCTGGTCTTCTTCGGCTTCACAAACTGCCCGGATGTCTGCCCCACCGCGATGCTGAACGTCAGCGCGACGTTGCGCGAGTTAGGCGACAAAGCTAACGACGTGCAGCCGATCTTCATTACAGTGGACCCCGAGCGCGATACGCCGGTGATTCTCAAAGATTACCTGGCTAACTTCGGCGACCACATTGCCGGACTGTCGGGGTCGGCGGAAGACATCGCGGCTGTCGCGAAAGCTTACGGCGTGTTTTACCGCAAGCGCCCCATGGAGGGCGACGACTACACGATGGATCACAGCACGGCGCTGTACCTGGTTGCACCGGATGGGCGCTACGTCCGCGCCTATGTGCCCGACATGGATCCTGCGCAATTCGCCGATGCATTACGCAGACTTATGGGCGCTTCATCTTAGATCGGAGGCTGAATGATGACTTTCCTGCCGCGCACCGTCACTGCCCTGGCATTTGCACTTCTCAGCACAACGGCCTGGGCAGATATCACGGTCGAGAATGCGTGGGTCCGGGCAACGGCCGGCACAGGCAAAGTCAGCGCCGGATACGGCGTACTGGTGAATAGCGGCCCGGGCGATGATCAGTTGCTGTCTGTGGCGACAACAGCGGCCGGAATGACGGAACTGCATCAATCGAAGGAAGCAGACGGCGTCATGTCGATGGAGGCCGTAAAGGCGCTGACAGTGCCTGCGGGCGGGCGCATCGAGATGAAACCTGGCGGATATCATTTGATGATGATGAACGTGGCGCAACCGCTGAAAGCGGGCGACGCGGTTACGTTGACGTTCACGTTCAAGTCAAACGGCACAGTGACGGCAACCGCCAAAGTTCTGCCGCTGGCAACCGCGGCTTTCGAGTAAGCCAGTTCGCCTAGTAGCGTGCTTCCGCGTCGGCTTCCAGATCCTGGCGCCAGATCTGGTAGTTTGCCTTGCCCTGGCGCTTGGCGTGATACATCGCCACGTCGGCATTATGCAGCAGGGCCTGTGCATCGCCCGACTGCTGCGGGAACATCGAAATACCGATTGAGGCCGAGACCCGGCCCTCCTGGCCGTTCAGATCAAACGGTGCGATCAGCGACTTCAAGATACGCGAGGCCACCAAGGTCGCGCCTTCCATCGAATCCAACAGCGGCATGATCACCGTGAATTCATCACCGCCCAGACGGGCCACGGTATCTGACTCGCGGACCGATTTCAGCAGACGCTCGGCGGTGGCCTTTAGCAGCAAATCACCCGCATCGTGCCCCAGGTTGTCGTTGATGGCTTTAAAGCCGTCGAGATCAATGAACATCAGGCCCACGTTGGTTTTACCGCGTCGGCCTTCCAGCACCACACGCTGCAGACGGTCGTTGAACAGTGTGCGGTTGGGCAAGCCCGTCAACTGATCATAGTTGGCCTGATAGATGATGCGCTCTTCTTCCAATTTGCGCGTCGTGATGTCGGACACAATGCCGGTGTATTGCTGCGCGCGCCCTTGGTCATCCCGAATGATGGAAAGGCCCACACGCCAGGCGCGGCGCTTGCCCGCGCTATCGGCCGACCACTGTTCCCATTCCGTCTGGGGCGCATTTTGTAAGGCGCTCATATTTTCAGCGAACAGTTTGGCATCGACAAACGGCAGGTCATTCAACGTCCGCCCGAAGACGTCAGCACTGGAAAGGCCGGTGATACGCTGGAACGAAGGGTTTACTTTCATCACGCGGCTGCGCGCATCGGTGATGAAAAACCCTTCAGCGGATTGATCGAACACAGCGGCAGCCACGCGCTGCTCGGCCGCAATCCGCTTCTTTTCCGTCACGTCCCTGAGTGTCAGGACGTAACCCATGGTTTGGCGGTTTTCGGTGATTGGCGAAATCACATACGAAGCATCGAACGACAGGCCATCGGTACGCGCCAGATTCACTTCGATGTCGGTATGAAACGGCCCTTCGGCCAACTGCGACTTGATCGGCGCCGACTGGCCGGATTTCGCATGACTGCTGCCAAACAAAAACACGCGCTCGACCGGCAGCCCGACCATGGCAGCAGCAGACCGATCAAACAATTCACCAGCAGCCGGGTTGGCCGTTGTGATACGCCCATCGGTACCCACCGCAATAATGCCGTCCGACGCCGATTCCAGAATTTGCCTGTTCTGACGCGACAGATCGCGCATTTCTTTGGTCCGCGCCTCGACTTCACTGGCGAGCTTGGCCGCATACGTGCGTTGCGCTTCCTCGGCTGCGCGCCGCGCGCTCGCATCACGCACCACGACCGTGAACAACGACCCCTGGCCGTGCTGCATGGTGGTGACGGTAATTTCCGCCGGGAACGACGCGCCATCGCGCTTCACGCCATGCACATCACGCGTCTTACCCAGAAGGGCCGCCGGAAACTCAATCGACTCGCGACCCAGAACCGACACCGTAACGACAACACCCTTCTCGTCGGTCCAGTGCGGCAGGATTTTGGTCAGGGGCTCGTCGATGAGTTGCTCAGGCGCGAAGCCAAACAACGTCTCGACCGCCGCGTTGACCGATTGCACTAAGCCGCGTTCATCGACCGAGATCACGCCGTCAGCCACGGCGTCGACAATGGCCTGCAAACGCTGGCCGTCCGAGCGCAGGGTTTCCACCGCAATCACGCGCTGTGTCACATCGCGCACCAGAACAGCGTACGGCCCTGCGACGCCAAGGGCGCGGAGCCAAACTTCGGCGTCGATCACGCGGCCATGCACGTCTTTAAGCTTTAATAACTCGGGCTTGTCGGCAGCGGCGAGTTGCACCAGATCTTTCAGGCCACGTTTGAACAACGGTGCGTAATCGGAATGAATGAACTCGGCAAAGGACTTGCCGATCATGTCGCAATCCTCGCCCATGGCGAACAAGGTGCGCCCCGCAGTATTCACATGAAGAATGCCCGTATCATCCAACAAGCAGATCGCTTCGGCTGCGGTTTCAGCCAGATGCTGAAACTTGCGGTCATCGTCCAGGATGGCGTTGGTGCGATTGCGGCCCTGCGCACTCGGCATCGCCAGGATCATGACGCGCGTTGCCGCTCCACTGCCATCAGATACGGTCGCAGCCACGTCGACATCGACCGTTCGCCCGTCGTACGATAGAAGCACGATGTTCTTGGGCTGCTTGCCTGCCGTCAGCGCCGCCAATGACTTTGCGAGTTTTTTCGACCACGCTCCGTTCACATGCTGATGGAACGCGCGCCCCACAGGCGAACCTTTGCCGGTGTACCCCAGCATCGCTTTCCCGGCGTCGTTGATGGCAACGATTTTCGGTCCCACACATTCGCACACCAACCCCTTGGACATCGCGGCCTGGGAACTGCTGGCCAATGATGCAGCGGGTTTTGTTTTTTTGGATTTGGCGCGCGGTTGCTTTGCAACGGCCTTGAACCTTACGGCAGGCTTCGCGGCAGGCCGTTTCTTTGCCTTTGGTTTCGGCTTTGCACTGATGGTCTTGGCGGCCATGGAACGAAACGTCACACCCTGTCGGCTCGTGCAGTGCAAAATATAAAGTTTACGGCGTGATGCGCGCGATGCGCCTCATTCCTCAAATCTATACAGAACACCTTTATACACAACGCTTTGATAGACAAAAACGCGGGTCGTCCGGGTGCCTGACGGGAACGCCGCTGCACCTGCTAAGGCATCGGCCTTGGCTTGAGAAGCGTAAAATAAATTCGAGGCCTTAAAACCTGCCGCTTGGCCCTTTCCTGCATATCGTTTCGAGTCTATATTAATCGCACTCAGGCCACGTCCGAGTGACCGGGCGCATGCGGCACGCGGTCCAGACAAGGTTCATAACACATCATGATGTCACAATCGGTCGTCTTGTCTTTCGTCTGTTCGCCCGAAGAGTCAAAACCGCAGCCCAAAGTCCGCAAGCGCATTACCATCCGGCACCCGGCCGTGGCAGCCTGGGCGCAATCGGGGTCAGCCTTGCGGATTTCATGGCGCATTACAAAGCGCGGCACGCACAATGAAAATACAGCAGCCCCCGAAATGATGGCTGTGTCGGCAATCTCAGGGCCATTTTTTGAGAGCGCGGATTCCCAGTAAGGCCGTCAGGATCACGCCATAGAGCGCGGGCTCGGCGTAGCCCGTCTTCAGCATCATCAGAAAATGGATGATCCCGGCAATGGCGCTGAAATAGACAACCCGGTGCAGCCGGCGCCAACGCCGCGCACCTAACCGTTTCATCATTCCGCTTGTCGAGGTTGCGGCCATCGGCACCAGCGTCAGAAACGCGGCCATGCCGACGGTAATATACACACGCTTGACCACGTCGGCGAAAATCGCCGACCAATTGAAGAACTGATCCAGCCCGACATACGCCAGGATGTGTAAGCACACATAAAAGAAAGCGAACAAGCCCAGCATCCGGCGCAAGCGCCCAACGATAGCGGCACCGCTGAGAAGCCGCACAGGCGTAACGGCAAGCGCAATCAACAAAAAGCGCAGCGCCCAATCGCCGCAATAGCGGATAATGTACTCAATAGGATTAGGGCCAATCGCATTTGTCAGCGCGCCGTACAAGAGCCAGCCCGCGGGCCCGCAGGCCAGCACAAACACAAGAGGCTTCACCGCCCGCTCGGCAAATCTGCGGACATTTTCCGGCGATTGTGTTGCGCTCTTGCTTTCTGGACTGGCGCTCATTGCGTATTCATCCACTGCGTATTCATCGCACCGCTTTGAGTGTTGTGCAATGCTGGCTACTTGTTTCTATTGGTTACAGAAATCTACTTGTGAGCCGTGATGGCCTACAGGCAGATTGCGCCCGTATAAGAACAAGCAATCATCAGCGCTTAAGGGGTTGGGGAACACGACATGACTAGCAACGCAGCCGCAGGGGTGAAGTTCGGCCCTGTCACATTGGCCCCCGGCATCAGCAAAGGTAACATGTGGACGCTGATGTACGCAGCGTTCTTTACGATTGGGCTTCTGACCTTCGTGGGCGTCGGCACACCCTATGTGTTGAACGCGGTGCTGCAAATCCCCGCCGATGAGCAAGGGGCCGTCAGCGGTAGCCTGGTGTTCTGGACCGAGATCGTCGCCATCCTGATGTTTGGCCCCATCGGCGTCATGGTCGACCGCTTCGGGCGCAAACCGCTTTATGTCGCGGGCTTCCTGATGATGGGCGCTGGCTACGCGCTGTACCCGCTGGCCGGGTCCGTCAATGAGCTGATCGTATTCCGCATCCTTTATGCCATCGGGGTCGCCACATGCACCGGCGTGCTGGCCACCGTGGTCACCGACTACCCGCAAGAAGCGAGCCGCGGCAAAGCAGTCGCCTTGACCGGATTCATGAATGGCGCGGGCGTTGCGGTGCTGAACATCGTGCTCGGCGGATTGCCGAAACGCTTTGCCGACGGCGGCCTGGATATCGTGACGGCAGGCGAGTACACGCATTTTATTGTCGCAGGCCTGTGCGCTCTTTCAGCACTCATCATTGCCATTGGCTTGAAAGGTGGGCGCTCGCCGCAGCACGATGAGCGCCAGCCAGCGAAAGTTATCGTGCGCGAAGCCCTCAAGGCCGCCACCAACCCGCGCATTGCGCTGGCCTATGGCGCGGCATTCATCGCCCGTGGCGATCTTGTCATTCTTGGCACATTCCTGACCCTGTGGGGCACACAAGCCGGCGTCGAGAGCGGCATGGACCTCCCCGAAGCCACCAAAGCCGGGACGCGTATTTTCGTGCTCGCGCAAAGTGCGGCGCTGTTATGGGTGGTCGCCGTCGTGTTTTTGCTGGACCGCTTTAACCGTGTGACAGCGCTGGCCTGCTGCATGGGCTTGGCGACAGTCGGCTATCTTGGCATGGGCTTTGTCAGCAATCCGTTGGCCGCAGCAGATATCCCGCTTCTCATTTTGTTGGGCGTGGGTCAGATCAGCGCATTCTTAGGATCGCAAGCCTTGGTCGGGCAGGAAGCGCCTATCTTGCAGCGCGGCGCCGTCATCGGCGGTTTTAATACATCAGGAGCGGTCGGCATCCTGTTCTGTTCGGTTGTCGGCGGCTACCTGTTCGACACCTGGAGCCCGGCTGGACCCTTTGTGCTGGTGGGCGCGATTAACATGATCGTTTTCATTTTCGCGATCATCGTCCGGATCAAAAGCCCTGGCCGCATGCCGGGCGAAAGCGGCGGCGGCACGGTCCTTCACTAGAATCAGCACGGATTTATTCTGCCACTCCGTGGTCGAGGCCGGTTAAACCACGATCACAAAGCCGTTGCCCCATTGGCGTGTTGCACAGGCTTGTGAAAGAGTCCGTGCACTTTCGTCCAGTTATGGGGAGGCCTTACGCCATGTTGAACAGACCACCATTAATGTCGGATTTCGTTCCGGCGCGTCGTGAAGCGTTGAAAACCGGTGTCGCGGCAGCGGCCGCCTTCGGCGCTTCAGCCTGGGCCATGCCCTCAAGCGCACAGGCCAAAACCAAAATCGACTTTATGGACCCGAAGACCAACCTGATGACACTGCTGAAACTGCAGGCCGACACATCGGGCAAAGAGGTCATCAGCGGGTTCCCCGGCGAAGCCTGGGTGTGGGAAGCCGGCAAAGGCAACGTGAAAGTCTTCAAGACTTACGGCATCGGCGCCACACGCTTGGAAGATATCGGCAACGACACCTTCCGCTTCTATCACCGTGAGGTTCTGTATTACTGCGATCCCAAAACGGGTGAAATCCTGAACGAGTGGACGAACCCGATCACGGGCAAGAAGGTGGAAGTTCTGCACATTCTGAACGACCCCGTGAACCGCATCTATAAGCTGAAAGGCGGCATGATGGATCCGCCGTATCCGCACCAGATTGTCGGCGACCGCATCGTGTTTCAGTTGGACGTGTTGCGTTCAACGGAAAAGAACCCGATTACCCGTGCGCAGTACCCGCTGCAATCGCAGCAGGACCTGTATCAGTCGGGCGAGCTCTGGGCGATCTCGGGCAGCGTGAAGGAACTGAGCAACCCGAAAGTGACTTCGGCCGAGAACCATACGGCCTGGGCGCGCGTGGGCATGTGGCTGCCGTTCATGGAGATGGGCGACCGCCAGGGCTTCATGGTTTACCACTCGCAGTCGTTCAAATTCAAAGACGGCATTTCACAAATTCCGACCGCGATCCGCGAGCACACGGCGAAGCACTATCCGAAGTACCTGGAAGCGCCGAAAGAGTGGAAAGATTTGAAAGAGAACGAGAACACCTGGTCGTACTCGCTCAAAATCATGAAAGAGAAAGAAGCCGCCGGGAAGCGCAAACCCGATGGCTCGATCTTCGGCGTGTAACGCTGGTTTTATAGGTGTGGAAAAGGGCCTCGGTTGGGGCCCTTTTTTTATGCCGCAACGGTATAAAACTGCCCCTGCTTTTGCAGGGCAATATCAGGGGAGTTTGGGGATGGTGTGGAAAGCGCCTAAGACGCGGGTTGCGTGAACAACGCATTCAACTCTGACGTTGTCAGCGCGCGCCCGAAGAACTGTTTGTAGACTTCGCCCGCTTCTTTTTTCGCGGCCGCCCAATCGGGCTTTTCAGCAAGGGCTGCGTTCAACCACACCAAGCCTAACAGACGATTGACCGACGGCGGGCCGCCCATCCAGCTCCAGGGCGCTGCGGGCGGCACAAACATGCGCTTGTTTTTCACCGCAGGCATCTGCGTCCACGGTGCGTTGCGCGCGTTTGCGACAAACGCCGGATCCATGACGATGATGACGTCGGGTTTCCAGGCTTTCAGATCGTCGTCGCTGATGTTCTCTTCCTTGGTCGCCACGTTCACAGCACCAGCGACGGCGTAAATTTCCGCATGCTGACTGCGCGGGACTGTGCTGGCGCGGCCATCTGCATTGCGCGCGATATAAAGTGTTGGGCCTTTTCCAGCGTTCTGAGCCGCACGCGCCAAAATGCGCTCGGCAGTTTTGGCCAAGTCTTCGGCGCGCGCCTCGCGACCCGTCAGTTTGCCCATGGCGCGCAGACTGGCCGGAATATTCTCCATACGGCCATCGAAGACAGCATAAGGGATGCCCGTACCTTGCTGAACGGACGCGGCCAATGTTTCAAAGCGCCCACCCACACTGCCGTAGTCCAGGAACAAATCGACCTTCGCGTTTTTCCAAACGGAGTAATCGGGCTCGCCTTCCCAGCCGGTCAAATGACCCATCACCGGTAAGGTTTTTGAACGGTCGTCGACCCATCGCAACGTACTTTCGGGTTGCTTGCGCGCCCAGCCCGCCAGCAAGTCAGGGGCAACGACATACGCTAACACTTCAGCGGGCGGACCGGCGGGTGCAATACGCGCCGCAGGGGCAGGTAATGTAACAGCGCGGCCATAGGCATCGGTGACGGCAATTTGAGCGTGTACGGCCTGTGTCCACAGCGCCACACCCAAAATCCAAAACCAGCGACGACCGACCACGAAAGCCCCCTCTTCTTGATTCGTTATACCCTATCAGATATATCGACCGCGAATCGATATGTTTATTCGGATATATCGACATTTGAGATTCATCAAAATTCAGAGGGATTAAGCGATGTCGTACCGCTTGTTCGTGGGCATATTCTTGGGCAGTGTTTCTGGCTTGGCGCTGCTGGCTGGCACTGCAGCGCTGGCTGATGAAACCGGCAAAGCGTTCGAGTTGGGCCGCATCGAAGAAATTCTGGTGACCGGCCGCAAGGTCGACGCCAAGATCAGCAACAGCACGCTTTCATCTGACGACATCTACACCTTCAAGATCGACACGCTGGACCGCGCGCTAGACCTGATCCCAGGTGCTGCCTCCAGCAACACCGGCGGATCTCGAAATGAACGCCTGATTTTCGTGCGCGGCTTCGACCGCTTCCAGGCGCCGCTCTCCATCGATGGCGTGCGCGTGTACCTGCCCGCCGACAACCGCTTGGATTTCGGCTTCTTCCTCACCGCTGATCTTGCAGAAGTGCAGGTGCAGAAAGGCTATGTCTCGGTGCTGGATGGCCCCGGCGGCATGGGTGGGGCCATCAACCTCGTCACACGCAAGCCGACCAAAGAGTTTGAAGGCGAAGCGCGCGTGGGCGCCATCTTCGGTGAAGACTTAAGCTATAATGGCGTAACCACCTACGGCTCGGCCGGGTCCAAGCAGGACAAGTTCTATGTGCAAGCCAGCGGCGCCTGGACCGACGTGACGCGCACGCAGTTGCCGAACAGCTATACGCCGACAGCAGTTGAGAACGGTGGTTACCGCGATTTCTCGGCCCGCGAAAACTGGCGTTTGAACTTCAAGGCCGGCTTTACGCCCAACGACACCGACGAATACTCAGTCAGCTATACGAAACAATCAGGCGAGAAAGAAGCGCCGCTGCATGTGACGGACGCCATTAACACCCAGCGCAACTGGATTTGGCCCTATTGGGACATCGACAGTGTGTACTTCCTGTCGTCCACGAACTTCGGTAACGACACCAAGCTGAAAACCAAAGCCTACTACAATACGTTTAAAAACCTGCTGTCATCCTTCGACAACCGCAATCTCAACACCCAAACTTTGGCCCGTTCGTTCAACAGCTACTACGACGACTATGCCTACGGCGCGTCTATGCAGTTGGAACAAAACATCGGCGATGCCAACGTACTGAAGGGTGCGATTTTGTACCGCCGCGACAACCACACCGAATGGCAGCAGATTTTTGTGCCGCGCAACTTCACTGAACCCGATCAGGTGACGCGTGAAGATACGTGGTCATTCGCCCTGGAAAACCGCACAAGCATCACACCACAACTCGATTTGGTGGCGGGCGTCAGCTACGACTTCCGCGACTTGAAACGTGCGGAAGACTTCGCCACCCCCACCACAGCCACTGGTACAGGCAACTATGTGTTCTATGGCTTGTCGGACAGCCCCGCCTGGAACGAACAAGCGGCGTTGATCTACAACTACAGCGACACCGGCACGGTGTACGCCAACGTCTCGAACCGCACGCGCTTCCCGACGTTGTTTGATCGGTTTAGCTCTCGATTTGGTGGCGCTACATCGAATCCAACTTTAAAGCCCGAACGCGCGCTGAACCTGGAAACAGGCATTAAAGAGAACATCACTGACGATGCGCGCCTGGAAGCAGCCGTGTTCTACAGCGATGTGAACAATGTCATCGTCAGTGTTCCGTTCATCTTCTCAGGCACTGCGGTGACCCAAAGCCAGAACGTCGGCGACGGTGAATACTACGGCCTGGAAGCCAGCCTCGATGCAAAAGTGACGCCTGAAGCTACCGTGGGCCTGCGGTATACCTACACCAAACGCAACATCGACAACCCAGCCAACGCCGCATTCCAGTTGACCGGTCAGCCGGGGCATCAAGCCTTTGCCTTCGTGAAGTGGGACGTGCTGCCGGATTTGACCATTACGCCCAACATCAACGTCGCGTCGAAGCGTTGGACTGTCACGACCAATGGCGCGACCTACTACAAGATCGGCGGCTTCCTGTTGGCCAACACCGATGTGGATTACAGCATCAACCAAAATGTCGATTTGTCCTTCAGCGTAAAAAACATCTTCGACAAAGATTACACGCTAGTGGACGGCTTCCCCGAGGAAGGCCGCACGTTCCAGCTGAATCTGCGCACACGGTTTTAAACCGTCAGCAAATCAAACTGCCTATGGGGCGCATCGCAAGATGCGCCCCATTTTATTTTGCCTTAATCGGCCGGAACCGCATCACCCGCAGTTCGTAGGCGATGCGTTTACGGTCCAGGGCGGGCGGCGCCATTAACGTGGGCTTCTTCAGCTTTCGCACCACGGGCTTCGCGCGATGATCTGCCATCACAATAGCGTTTCTGAAGGGCCCGCGTTGATCAATCAGCCGCACACGCCACTTGTTCCGCCGTAGGGTTAAGCCCAGTTCATCGGCCGTGCGGTCTTTGCGGCCATCCAGGCAGACATTCACGAACAAGGCGCCGGTTTTGCGCACACAGCAGCGAGCAGCAGCGCAAAACGTATCATCCTTAAATTGCGGCGGAATTTTCTCGCCCACAAATGCGTCAATAATCACCGCATCAAACTTTGCCTTGGTGCGTTGCATGAACTTCAGGCCATCAGCGGTGTAACACTTTACACTTTTTGGCATGCCGAAATGTTTTTTGGCCAGCGTGAAGGCGGCTTTATCGATGTCGACGACCGTCATACGTACGCCGGCGCGCGTCAGCATGGTCGCGAGCGTGCCGCCGGCACAGCCAATCATCAGCGCGGTCTTAGGCTTGGTTTGTAAGACCAAGCCATGAAGCGCATGGATATAGGAATCCAAGCTGATTCCTTCCGCATCAGTGGCCGTCTGATTCCCGCCTTTCTGCGCATACAGCAGCGTACCGGTTCGGGTGTTGCGCACCAAACGCACCTGCCCCACTTTCGAGGCGTGGGTGCTTGCTTTACGGGGGTTGAGGTTCATGAGCCGATGGCGCCCAGCTTTTCTTCGTGCAGCGTGAGCACTTCGCATTCACGGTCAAGCGCCTGATAGGCAGCGTTGGCCTTGGGGTTAAACGCATCGAAAGCGACCGACGACTGCCAATGATCCAGCGTCACGAATACGTTGG
>JAEUKL010000024.1 GCA_016793005.1 Rhodospirillaceae bacterium
TGTTGGCCCGGATATCGACCCCAAAGGTGTTGAACGGATCCGCAGCTACCTCGGTAAACCCGTGAGCTACAATACCTGGGAGGACGCGGCCACGACCATGCAGGAACTGAATCAGGCGATCTACCCTGAATGGGCGTTCTCTGACTGGATGACGATGGCGCGGCGAGCCTGGGCGCAGCAGGCCGATGGGCAAATTCGCCCCGATTACGACCCCAACATCGCTGTACCGTTCAATACCCAGGGGCCGACGGCGCAGGTGAACTTGTGGCCCATGTTCCGCGGTCTTAATGGTATACCTTTGCTCATTGTTCGCGGCGGCACGTCGGACATTCTTTCGGCAGGCTCACTGGTGCGGATGAAAGAAGCTGTCCCAAGCGCATCAAGCGTCGAAGTTCCAGGGATCGGGCACGCCCCCTTCCTGATGGAGCCCAGCGCGCGGGACGCAATTTCTCACTTCCTGAAAAATGTCCCACCGACACCAAAGTCGATCTTTGTTCGCACCCCGCGCAGTGCCGTGCGGCGTGTTGGCGGGTTTTTGCATCTCCTGCGTATCCTGAAGCAGTACAAATCATAGCCGGAGATCGATCCGCGTCACCCCTGCCTGCAGAAAGCCCTGCAATATTCCCGCAATATCTTGCGACGCATCCACGTCAAACCGCACCTCAGGCACAAAATGCACGCAAGGCGGTTGAATTGGAAATTCCCCAACATCGCTCGCTAATTGTAGTATATTTCCTAAGTGATTGGATTCGTTGATATAGCGAATTGTCGCCGGGGGAATGCTCGATATGCGGATTCTGTTTGCAGACGATCACAATCTGCTGCGCGATGCCCTGAAGGTTTACCTTTATAAGCTCTCCGACAAGGTAGAGATCCTTGAGGCTGGATCGCTGGATGAGGCGATCAACACCGTAAAACCCAATACGCCCCCCGATCTTGTATTGCTGGACCTGCAAATGCCCGGGATGGACGGCTTGAAGGGGATCGGGCGCATGCAAAAGCGCGTCCCCAATGCCCCAATTGTGATTTTGTCGGGCTTCTTTGATCGCCGCACTGTTTTGGCCGCCATCGAAAACGGCGCCCGCGGCTTCATTCCCAAAACCACCAGCGGCGAAGCCATGATCAACGCCCTGCGACTCGTCATGGCGGGCGAAAAATACCTGCCGTCGTCGCTAATTGACGACGTTTCAGTGCCCAGCCGCTCGGCCGCCGCCCTGGTGGGCCGCACGATTCCGCAAGATGGACTCCTGTCGAAGCTGACCGAGCGCGAACTTGAGATTCTGAAGTACGTGATCGACGGCAAGACCAACAAAGAGATCGGCAAACTGGTCGGCCTGCAGGAAATCACCGTAAAGGTGCATGTTCGCAACGCATACAAGAAGTTAGGGGCTGCCAACCGGGCCGATGCCGTGCGTATTGCCTTGCAGCACGGTTGGGAATAACGCCCCCATAGGCTTAGGGTTGCCTTATCCTAAGGTATAGGGTCGTTAACGGTTATATCATTTCCGCCTGACTCTAAACCTTCTCACACACAGCATTTTTCGCGCCCCGGGCTATGGTCTCGTCAGTTCCGCTTCCCAACTGATGGAGAAAACCATGGCTGTTGATACTGGTATGAACGTCCTGATCGTGGACGACTACGCGACGATGCTGCGCATTGTGCGCAATCTGCTCAAGCAAATTGGCTTCGAGAACGTCGACGAAGCCACCGACGGCGCGCAAGCGCTGCAGAAAATGCGCCTGAAGAAATACGGCCTCGTGATTTCGGATTGGAACATGGAACCGATGACCGGCATCCAGCTCCTGCGCGAAGTCCGCAACGACCCCGAATTGAAGCCGACCCCGTTCATCATGGTGACCGCGGAAAGCAAGACCGAAAACGTTGTGGAAGCCAAGAAGGCCGGCGTCTCAAACTACATCGTGAAACCGTTCAACAGCGACACGTTAAAAGGCAAGATCGCCAGCGTGCTCGGTGCGTTCTAGACACGAACGCGCTCTCAGTAACGTACAAGGCGAGTCATGTCGCAGAGGGACGAGACCATGGAAAAGATTCGATCAGTAAACGATCTGACACGACACATCGACGAAGCGTCGAAGGTCGAAAACACGCCGCCGCGGCTGGCCGACCTGGGCCGGACTGTCGGCGCACTCACGACCGCGTGGCCGAACAACCGGGGCATTTACGACCAGTTGAAGCGGCTGCACGATTTCATTGAACGCACAAAGTCGGAAATTGCGGCAATCCGCCCCGACGACGTGAAGCGCGAGCACTTGCCCAAAGCGACCGATGAATTGGACGCCATCGTTGAAGCCACGGCGGGCGCCACCAACCGCATCATGGATGCCGCTGAAGTGTTCACGGATCTATCCGGGCGCATGACGCCGGAAGATGCCGACAAAGCCATGAACGCGGTGACCTCGATCTACGAGGCTTGCTCATTCCAGGACATTACGGGCCAACGCATCACCAAGGTCGTGAAAACGCTGAAAGTGATCGAAGCCCGTCTGGAGCAGATGGTCGCGTCGGCCGACCTCGACGGCGGTGTCGCGGCAACGCGTCTGACTTCGACCAAGCCGGAAGGCGATGCTGCGCTGCTGAACGGCCCTGCCCTTCCGGGACAAGGCCACAACCAAGACGATATCGACGCGCTGCTTGCGTCGTTTGACAACTAACCAGGATCAGGGATCAACCGGCGATGCCGAGCGATACCAGCAGCACACCAGCGATTATCGCGCCCGCGAATGCGGATCGTGATAGTCTTCATACCTTGCCGCTGTGCATTATTCCCGTGCAGACACTGGGCCTGAAGAGCGCGCGCATGATCAAGAATGCGCAGCTCAACAGCGTTGTGGAAGTCTATCGTGACCGCGAGATCGGCTCGGGTCAGGTGGAAATCGAGAAACTGCCGCAAAAGTTCAATTGGCCCGCATCCCCGACCCACCCCGACTTTACGTTGCTGCGCAAGCTAGCCGTCATGCCCAGCTACGACGTCTATAGCTTGCGCGTGCAGTTGCGCGACCACGGCATTGAAGTCAATCAATCTGATGCGCTGCGACTCTCACC
This sequence comes from Rhodospirillaceae bacterium, assembly GCA_016793005.1. Classification (GTDB taxonomy): domain Bacteria; phylum Pseudomonadota; class Alphaproteobacteria; order Rhodospirillales; family Rhodospirillaceae. The sequence continues at coordinate 3,065 of JAEUKL010000024.1, forward strand.
TGACAAGACCAAAGAGTTGTCGGGACTGATGCGTAACTTCACGCGCCCGCTGCTGTCGCAAATTTACGGTGATGTGGCCGGTGGCATCGAAACCTTTGAAGACGTGCTGCGACTGTTCCGTGACCCGGACATTGAAAAGGCGCGTCAACGCCTGATGACCATGGCGGAAACACTGGGTATCGACATTTTCACGATCCCGAAGTTCTTAGAAGACTACGCCGACATCTTCTTGTCGCTGTCGTACTATCGCCAGTGTTTGGACCGCATAACGCCAACTGTGTATGAGTTCATTGACGGCCTGAAGGACATCAAGAAGAACTACCAGATGCGCAGCAACATGTCGCTGATGAGCACCTGCGAAGAAATGCGTTCGACCTTCACCGACCTCTTGGTCAGCGTGACCGGACGCCTGGAAAGTTTCGAACGCGCCACCAAAGATATGTGGACCGGCCTGTCGGCCGAGCGGTTCCGCCAACTTGAGCGGTTCATCAAGGCCTATCACACCACCATGGGCGGTATTCTCTGTGCGCTAACCGTCAAAATGGATGCCTGGGCCGAAGCCTTCCCGCGCGCCAACGTCGGTGGCCCTGTCCGTCGCGCGGATTTCATTATGACGGACATGCGGCACGGCCTGTCGCTGATCCGTAAGATTACGAAATCTGCGCCGAGTCTCTCGGATATCGCTAACGCGGCGTAAACCTATCGCGTTCTTCGACGAAGCGAGAAAACGGGGCTAGAATAGCCCACGCTTCGTTTTGGGTGGTCCTTAAAATGCCGTTCTTGCAGCGCACTTCGACCCGATTACACACGCGCCTGATCGGGTATATTGGCGTTGGCAGCCTGCTGCTGATTTTCATTGCCGGCCAAATATCCGACTACGCATCCAACGCGGCGCGCGATGAAGAATTACGCGCAATTGCTGTTATTGATGCGATTTCCGAAGCTCGTTTCGAAATCTCGCAACTCAGCGTCACGACCGCGCTTTATCTTGATTCTCACGACTTGCGGCAGCTGAATGAGACCCAGGCGTTGCGCGCCCGTGTTGATGATCACTTGCGGCAGGTCTTAATGCATCAAGCTGAACTGCGCCGCACCATTAGCTATTTCGATATCTTCAACGAACCGTCGGATTATGAATTCAAAGAATTGTTGGACTACGACGTCGCTTTCGCGCAAGCGCAGGAGTACGAAAAAGTCCTGGGCACGCCAAGCGCTCCAGGCCTTCGGGATGCTTTTACCGCCGCCGCCGAACCCTTTGCGGACATTCTTTTATCGACAGATCCCGCCGTCGTCAGGGCAAGTCTTGCAGTTTTGCGGGAAGCAGATCGTATCAGCACGCCGGGCGCCGACCTTGATACAACATCGCTGATCAGTAAAATCGATGCTGCCGGCGCCGCGGTGTCGCAATCTTCAACATTTACCGTACAACAAAAACAGCGCTTTCTTCCAGCTCTTGAGAAGTACAGTGCCATTGCCGGCGAATTCATTTCTGTCGCGCAGAAGCAAATGGTTGCGCGCGCAAAACTGCGCGCGCTGTCCCAAAGCGCATCAGCGAACTTTGCCGACATCGCAACCCGGATAAATTCAAGTTTGCGCGGCATGCGCACACAGGCGGCCAGTGCGCAAACCCTGATCCGCTGGCTGAATCTAGGATTTTCGGCCTTCGTTGGATTTACGTTTATCTTTCTGGCAAACACGATTGGTCGGCGCATGCGCGCCCAAGCCAACACCATCCTTACAAACGAG
>JAEUKL010000033.1 GCA_016793005.1 Rhodospirillaceae bacterium
GATGCAACCCCACCGCCAGGTGCGCTTGAAGCGTGCGCCGCATTGGGCGGCAGCTTTGCCAATGTGCTGGTGTTCAATTCACTGTCCAAGCGCTCCAGCGCGCCGGGGTTACGCTCGGGGTTTGTCGCCGGTGATGCGGACCTGATCGCCAAGTTCAATAAACTGCGCAGTCATGCCAGTGCTGTGCAGCCGGTGCCGGTTCTGAACGCATCTATCGCGCTGTGGAACGACGAAGCGCACGTAACCCTCAACCGCAAACTTTACAGCGAAAAGTTTGACGACGCCGCGCAAGTGTTCGGCAACCGCTATGGCTTCTATCGTCCCGACGGCGGTTTCTTTTTGTGGCTTGATGTGGGTGACGGCGAGAAAGCCACCCAAGCGCTGTGGGCCAAAGCCGGCGTAAAAGTGCTGCCGGGCGGCTACCTAGCGCGCGCCGATGCTCATGGCCAAAACCCCGGAACATCATTTATTCGCGTTGCTTTAGTGCACGACCGCAACCGCACGGCCGAAGCCTTGCAGCGGATGCGCCGCGTTTTAGACGCGGGATTTTAGCTTCAACTGAGAACGCCTTTTTGTGAGGACGACAATGCCTGCCGCCAGCCGCACTCAGAACGTTCCGTTCCTGCCGCCCGCTTGGGAAGCGATGCTGAAACGCACCGCCTGGACCATGAGCGGGCTTGGCGTATTCGCGCTGCTGGGTTTGGTGATGACCGCGCTCTTCAGCTACACACCCACCGATCCATCGCTGAATACGGCCTCAAGCGCGCCGGTTCAGAATGCGCTGGGCATGCCCGGCGCGATTATCGCGGATCTCTTTTTGCAGATTGGCGGCTTAGGCATTGGCGCCTTGATGTTCGCCATCGCATCGTGGGCCGTGTCGCTGCTGAAGGGCGAAGCGGTTGAATGGTTGTGGCTGCGCACACTTTCGGCGCTCGGCGCGTTGATCCTGATTGCAACGGCATTGGCCGCGGTTCCGTCACCCGGAATCTGGCCGATTGATGCGGGCCTGGGCGGATCGGTCGGTCATGTGGTGCTGTCGCTGACCACGTTCGAGACCACTATTCCGTTTATGGTGCACAGCCAGCATTTAGTCATTGCCGGTGTCGCGGGTGTGATTGGCGTGTGGCTGATGTTCATGGCGGCCACCATCAGCTTTGGTACGGCAATGAAGGGTTTGGGTGCTGCGGGCCGCAGCATTGGTGCGGCTGCGAATGCTTTTGCGAACGTGTGGCAAGGCTTCATGGCCCGCGAACCGAAGGCCGAGAAAGATGAAGCACCCAAACGTGCGAAACGCGAGCGCGCCGAACGGGCCGAGCCGTCGTTAGACCGCAGCCGCGTCGAGCCTGTGGTTGGCGTTGGCCCCGAAGCGAAACCCGAACGCGCTTCTGACATCAACCGTGCCGACATCGACGAAGACGAAGAAGACTTTGACGACGCTGATGAGCCGGTGATGGATGCGCCGAAAACCAAAGCCGCTGTGGTGGTACAGCCCGTAAAACCCGCCAAACAAGCCAAGCGCGACATGGCTGCACGCCAGGGGTCACTACTGCCCGCGTCCAACAAAGGTTTCTCGCTGCCGCCGCTGGATTATTTGGCCATGCCCATCGTCGACAGCCGCAACAAGGGCCCCAGCACCGAAGCCTTGGAGAACAACGCACGCATGCTGGAAAGCGTGCTGGATGATTTTGGCGTGAAGGGCCAGATCGTGAAAGTACGCCCCGGCCCCGTCGTGACTTTGTACGAACTGGAGCCCGCCCCCGGCACTAAAACATCGCGCGTCGTGGCGCTGGCGGATGATATCGCACGCTCTATGTCTGCGGTGGCCGTGCGTATCGCGGTCGTTCCAGGCCGCAGCGTTATCGGCATCGAGTTGCCGAATGCTAACCGCGAGACTGTCTACTTCCGCGAAATGCTGGCGTCGGAAGAGTTTGAAAAGAGCGACGGCAAACTCATGTTAGCCCTCGGCAAAGACATCGGCGGCGCGCCGATTATGGCCGACTTGGCCCGCATGCCGCACTTGCTGATCGCGGGCACCACCGGTTCGGGCAAGTCTGTAGCCGTCAACACCATGATCATGTCGCTACTGTATCGTAATACACCGGCCGACGTGCGCTTCATCATGATCGACCCGAAGATGTTGGAATTGTCGGTGTACGACGGTATTCCGCATTTGTTGTCACCGGTGGTGACCGAGCCCGGCAAAGCCGTGATGGCCCTGAAGTGGGTCGTGCGCGAAATGGAAAACCGCTACCGCGCCATGAGCCAATTATCGGTGCGTAACGTGGCTGGGTATAACCAGCGCCTGCAAGACGCCGCTAAGAAAGGCCAGGTGATCAAGCGCACGGTGCAGACGGGCTTCGACCCCGGCACCGGCAAACCGATTTACGAAGAGCAAGACTTAGACTTAACACCGCTGCCCTATATCGTCGTCATCATCGACGAAATGGCCGACTTGATGTTGGTGGCAGGCAAAGACGTTGAAGCGGCCGTGCAGCGCCTGGCGCAGATGGCGCGCGCGGCGGGCATTCACGTCATCATGGCGACACAACGCCCCTCGGTGGACGTGATTACCGGCACCATCAAAGCCAACTTCCCGACACGTATCAGTTTCCAGGTCACCAGCAAGATCGACAGCCGCACCATCCTGGGCGAGCAAGGTGCAGAGCAGCTGCTGGGCCAAGGTGACATGCTTTATATGGCGGCGGGCGGGCGCATTACCCGCGTCCACGGGCCGTTTGTAACCGACAAAGAAGTCGAAAAAATCACGCAGCACCTGCGCGATCAGGCCGAGCCTGAGTACATCGAGGATGTGACGGAAGAGCCTGATTTGTCGGACATTCCGGGTTTCGCCGGCATGGGCGGCGGCAATACGTCGGGCGAGGATTCGCTGTTCGATCAGGCCGTCGCCTTGGTGGCGCGGGAACGCAAAGCCTCCACCAGCTTCATTCAGCGGCATTTGCAGATCGGCTACAATCGGGCCGCGCGCATTATCGAGGACATGGAAGCACAAGGTATGGTGGGTAAACCCAACCATGTCGGTAAGCGCGAAGTTCTGCTGCCCGAACATGCCGGTGTAAAGTAGGGCCTTGATTCGTAGCGGGCAGCGCTAGACTTGGCCACAACCTCGCCTTAGTTTGCGGCCATGTTGATGCCGACATGTTTAGATCTATGAAAAAATTCATCCTGGCTCTTGCCGCCACAACGCTGTTTTCAAACGCGGCATTGGCGCTCACGGACGCCGAACAGGCCGCCGTAAAGCGCGCCGAAGAGTACATGAACAACCTGGGTAACCTGCAATCGCGGTTCATTCAGGTGAACCCGGACGGCAGCAGCCACGAAGGTGAGTTGTTTGTCTCGCGCCCCGGCACGATGCGCATCAATTACGATCCGCCAGCTCCTATGTTAGTCGTCGCCACGGGCAAGTGGCTGATCTACGTGGACAAGGAAATCGACGAGACGAGTTATCTCGATTTGAACGACACGCCCGCAGGCCTGCTGCTGAAACCCAACATGTCGTTCACCGATAAAGCCGTGCAGTTGAAAAGCGTGCGCCTGGGCAAAAATACGGTGGAGATCACCGCCGCCCAAAGCAAAGACCCATCGACCGGCCTGCTAACGTTTGTGTTTTCCGATGCGCCATTCGAACTGCGCCAATGGCGTGTGCTGGATGCGCAAAAGCAGGAGGTGACTGTAACGCTGGCCGAGCCCCGCTTTGGCGGCAAGATCGATCCGAAAATATTCGAGTACAAAGAACCCGACGACGACCGCGACCCTGATCGCCGTAACGATTAGCGCGTTACAATTCTTTGATTCGGCTTTTGAATCTTAGGTCATCGCTTACATCGCTTCTTACTTTTTGGTCACATCGCCGCGAGGTTGCCGTTTCTCACGCCTGCGTGTCTTGAGAAAGCGAAACCCCACCCCATATTGCTAAGGACATCGACGCCGCAACGGTATCGATGGGCCTATTGTCGATATCCCCTGTCGGATAGGCCAAGCTTTGCGCCCGGCGAACCCCCAAACGCCGGGCGCTTTACTTTTTATTTTGTGCGCGTCCTTATCCAAAAACCGGCCTCTGCTTTTTGGGGCCGCGCACTTTATGTCCACGCACTGTGCTACAAGATGCGATGATCCTCATCATCTCCTGGAACATCAATTCGATCCGCAAGCGCATCACGCATCTAGAGCGCATGATGGATGCTTATGCACCTGATGTGGTTTGCCTTCAGGAAACCAAAACGCATGACGCCACATTTCCGTTCGACGATGTGAAGCGCATGGGCTTTGAACACATCGCCACCTACGGCTATGGCGGCTACAACGGGGTTGCGATTTTATCGCGGTATCCCCTGAGCGACATTCAATGCCACGAGCGCCGCAAGAAAAATGACGGTCGCCACATCAGCGCGGTGATGACGCCAGAAAATGGCGCGCCTGTTTCCGTGCATTCCATTTATGTGCCGGCGGGCGGCGAAGCGCCCGACCCGCGCATCAATGATAAATTTGCCGATAAGTTGGCGTTCATAGACTGTTGTGCCGATTACTTTGCCGGGCATCATGGCTTTCGCGATGCCGTGGTTCTGACGGGGGACTTGAACATCGCGCCGCTGCCCAGCGATGTGTGGGACCACCACAAAATGCAAAAGCGCATTGGGCATACGGACCATGATATTGCAGCGCTAGACCGCTTGCGCCGCTCGTTGAACTGGACCGATGCCGTGCGCGAGATTATTTCGCCTGATGATCCCGTGTTTACGTGGTGGAGTTATCGGCAGTCGGAATTCAAGGTCGACAGCAAAGGGTGGCGGTTGGACCACATCTGGGTATCGCCGGGCTTAAAAGACAATATTGAGAGTGCGGAGGTGTTGGTGGACGTGCGCCACTGGACGCCCGCTTCAGACCATGCACCTGTCTTGGTGAAACTAAAGACCTAAGTTCTGTTTGCGCGTTTGTGAGACGCTTTGGTTTATGAGTGGCCTTGCTTGCAACCAGGCCTTAAACGACCCACATTGTAAGAACTTAATTTAGCCCGAGAACATTTATGTCCAACGATCCCACCCACACGGCGCAACCCTGGCACGGCACCACCATTTTGTCGGTGCGTAAGAACGGCAAGGTTGTCATTGCCGGCGACGGGCAAGTGACGTTAGGCGCGACAGTGATTAAATCGAACGCGCGCAAGGTGCGGCGCCTGGCCGACGGGTCCATTGTCGCAGGTTTTGCCGGCGCAACAGCCGACGCCTTTACGTTGTTCGAGCGGTTGGAAGCAAAGCTGGAAAAACACCCCGGCCAGCTGATGCGCGCCTGCGTTGAGTTAGCGAAAGACTGGCGTACCGACCGTTACCTGCGGCGGCTGGAAGCGATGATGGCGGTAGCCGACAAAGACGTGTCGCTGATTCTGACGGGCACAGGCGATGTGCTGGAACCGGCGGACGGTTTAATTGGCATCGGTTCGGGCGGCACCTATGCGCTGGCTGCGGCGCGCGCGCTGATCGATCAGCCCATGGAAGCCGAAGCCATTGCGCGCAAGGCCATGGGCATTGCCGCCGATATTTGCGTTTACACCAATACCAACGTGATTGTTGAAAGCCTTTAAAGCTTGAAAGTTTTTAGTCCTATGTCTTCCTCGTTTTCGCCGCGTGAGATTGTTTCGGAACTGGACCGCTTCATCATTGGCCAGCATGACGCCAAGCGCGCGGTAGCCATTGCACTGCGGAACAGATGGCGCCGTCAGCAGTTGCCCGAGGGTTTACGCGAAGAAGTAATGCCCAAAAACATTCTTATGGTGGGCCCCACTGGTGTCGGCAAAACCGAAATTGCGCGACGCCTGGCAAAGCTGGCCAACGCGCCTTTCATGAAAGTCGAGGCGACCAAGTTCACGGAAGTCGGTTATGTGGGCCGCGATGTGGAAAGCATTGTGCGCGACCTGCTTGAGATTGCCTTGAACATGACGCGCGAGCGCTTGCGCAAAGAGGTGACGGCCAAGGCAGAGTTAGCCGCTGAGGACCGCGTGATCGAAGCACTTGTGGGCAACACGGCCACACCCGAGACACGCCAGAAATTCCGCAAAATGCTGCGCGAGGGATCTTTAAGCGACCGCGAGATTGAAATTCAGGTTCAAGAAAATGCTGCGGCCTCCATGCCGTCGATGGATATTCCGGGCATGCCCGGGGCCTCCATGAGCATGATCAACCTGGGTGAAATGCTAGGCGGCATGATGGGTGGACGCACCAAGGCCCGCAAAATGACGGTGGCGCAGTCTTACGAAGTGTTGCTGCGTGAAGAATCCGACAAACTTCTGGATAACGAGGCCATCACGCGTGAAGCGATCTCGGCGGTCGAGAACAACGGCATCGTGTTCTTAGACGAGATCGACAAAATCACCGGCCGCGATGATGCACGTGGCGCTGATGTAAGCCGTGAAGGCGTGCAGCGCGATCTATTACCCCTGATCGAAGGCACCACCGTGAACACCAAGCACGGCGCGGTGAAGACCGATCATATCCTGTTCATTGCCTCGGGCGCATTCCACCTCGCGAAACCATCGGACCTGCTGCCGGAATTGCAAGGCCGCTTGCCCATTCGCGTGGAATTAAAAGCTCTGTCGCGCGATGACTTTGTGAAGATCCTGACCCAGACCGAAGCAAGCCTGATCAAGCAATACAAAGCGCTGATCGGCACTGAAAATGTGACGCTGAACATCGGCGATGATGCGATTGACGCCATTGCCGACCTGGCGGCGGACATTAATCGCAGCGTTGAAAACATCGGAGCGCGGCGTTTGCACACCGTGATGGAAAAGTTGCTGGAAGAGATCAGCTTCACGGCCACCGACCGTTCAGGTGAAACGATCCGTATCGATGCGGCGTATGTGCAACGTCATGTCGGAGAGTTGGCTAAGAAGGGCGATCTCAGCAAATTTATTTTGTAGCTGCATTTTTTGGTTGCGCATGACCGGACGCAAAACCGGAACCCCACTTTTGCTGGTCATGCGCTTGGGTGAACTCGCCAAAAAGGGTGATCTCAGCAAGTTCATCCTTTAATTTCTTTGGGCGCGGCTTTTTTTGACAGCTCGTTGTCTGAAATTGACGCTATCTAAAACCGACGACTGCCGCGTCATGTTTTGCGCGCGAAACTTTGTTACTTGCACGTAGCATTTCGTACGACGCGTTTACAAAAACCTTGTGCCGCGTTGTCTGTCGGAAAAGTAACCCGCACGTCATTAAAATTCGGATATCCTCTGCGGCAATCAATGTCGCTTCCGTTTTCGTCATAAAGACGACACTTTTTTTGCAGACTGTGCCGTCCAGACGTCAACGCTAACGACACCCCAAATTAACGCGCCGCCATCAGGCGCCGGGCTTCGCTTTCGCAAGCCTGCAGCATTTTTTGAGCCAGAGCCGGATCGGCGGCAGTTCTGGCGACGGTCACTCCGCCGACGCACAGCGCCAGGATGGCCAGCGCGCGGGATTCGCTTTGATCGAGATGAGCAGCACTCATTCCTGTCTGCAGGAGTGACGCGAGCTCGGTTGTCACGTGAGTCAGGGCTTGGCGCGCAGGAGTGCCCCCTTTGTCCACGTCTCTCGCAAGACTGACCATGGGGCATGTTGAGGTAACGTAAGCGATGTTGTCGGGGTCCAAATACGTAGCAAGTACGTCGAGCGCCGCATTGTGTGCGGCCTCTTTGGCTACGCCTGCGTTCGCTGTCTCTGGGGCCTGGCGTTCTTTCAACATGCGCGTAAAGGCCGGCTCTTCGCCCAGCACCTTGGCAAACAGATCGGCCTTGGAGGCGAAATGCGCATAGAACCCGCCGCGCGTGAGATTGGCTTTGGCCATGATCTCTTCGATGCCCACACCATCAAACCCATGTTCCCGAAACAGTGCGCCGGCCGCCGCCAGAATGGCGCTGCGGGTTTTGGCCTTGTGGTCTTTGGACAGGGGCATGGGTCAGCCGATCATTTTAGTATGTTTGTTATCATATAAAATGTTGGCTATCATTTTATAGGATCAGAGGGGATTCGTCGATGCCACCACCTGACTTACCGTCGCTGGACCAGCCCGCAGTTTCGCCGCAACCAGGCACTCCAACCCTAGCCGTGCCTGGGGACGAAGGTTTTTACCGCTCGCTGCGCAGCTTACCGCGCGAGATGCCGACCGCCCCAAAAGCCCGCCGGAGCGTACCCCCGGAACTGGCTTACGCCTTCAGCCTGGAACGGTTGTTCTGGGCGCTGCACATGAAGGGGTTGGGTCCTGATGCGGTTGAGGTTTTGCCCCGCAGTCAGCGGCTGGCCCTGCGGTTTCATAAAAAACTATTTACGCCCAAAGACTTAAGCCTGAAGCAGGCCTTTGCGACGTTGGAGTTGGTGCGCCCGGCCCCGGGCTTGGTGCCGGCCGACCCGGATGCGCGCAAACGCGCCGCCGCCCTGGAACGTTGGTTTACCAGCGATGTTGCCGACACGGTGATGTGGTGTTTGCTGCGCCCGCCGGTGGTACCCGCGCCCAAAAATGCTGCGGCTTATGTTGCAACAAACGGCGCAGCAAAAGAGGCGAGCCCAAAACCTGCGTTTGCCGATCAATTCCTGACGGTCATCATTATGCGGGCGTTGGATACGGTGCAAAGTTTGTGTGCGCAGCAAAGCTACCTTTTCGGCAACACGCCGACTCGTGCCGATATCACGGTCGCGGCCGTGCTGGCGCCGGTTGTGCGCAAGCAAGGCTGGGTCTGGGCCGGGCGCAACTGGTCGCCCATGGCCAGCTTGACCGGCAACTCGGCCCTGGCGCGCCATCCGGCGGCCCATTGGGTGCGCATGATGTACGACCTTCACACGCCAATGCCGATTATCGCACCGGAACAAACCCGGGCCTGGGTTCCGTAACTTAAAGATTAGCTGCGTAAGCGGTCTTTGCGTTTGAGCAGAACATACACCGCGCCGGAACCACCCTGGCGCGGGGCGGCTTCGTTGACGGCCAGGATCAGCGGCCGCAGGGGTGCGGCATTCAGCCAATGAATCAATTCGGATTTGATTTTGCCCGTCGGCCGCTCTGAGTTCGGTGAACCCTTACCTGTAATCACGATGACGCTGCGTGCGCCGCGCTCGGATTGACTGCGGATAAACGAGATCAGCCCGCTGTGGGCCTGGGCCAACGTCAGCCCATGCAAATCCAGTTTCGCATCGCAGGGCATTTTGCCGCGTTTGAATTTACGCGCGGTGGCCGCATCTAAATCAACCGCAGTGCCGATGTGTAGGCGTTTAGGTGCGGGGGTGTGTTCTTTTTTCGGCGAGGGTGTGCTGAACAGCCGATCCACCGGTATATGCGTCGCTTTCGGTTTTGCCGGGGGTTCATCGATGGGTGCGGGCTCATCGGCGCTGTGATGGCGGCCCTTCAGGGGCGTCACACTGCGGGTTACGAAATCCCACAGGCGGCGTTCGTCTGGATTTAGCTTGCGCATGACGGTGCCATATCACGTCTACGAGATACGGCACATGCATCAGCTACATGTTGGCGCCGTCGAGGGTGCGAACTTCTTTGTCGTCGGGCTGGCGCGGCGCGGTGTTGAAGGCGTTGTATGCGTCCAACCCCTCCATTTCCATTTCGGGCAGATAGCGGGTTACGAACGCACGCCAATCGCCATCTGGCGACACACAGCGCGTTTTGTTCATGTAGTTGAGCGTGATGACCAAGCCGCCCAAGCGCCATAGGATGTTCCAGTTGTGCAGGTTGTCCATGGCCGCTTCAATGGCGCGGCGGTAAACGCGCTGCGAAATCCAGGGGCGGATTAAAAACAGATAGATGAAAACGCCCAGCACCATAACAGCGGTGCCCAGCAATAGATCGACGGTGAACATCACCGTCATCGAGCCGATCAGCAACACCAGCAAAGGCGCGACATTTTCCCAAGGGCTCCAGATCGGTGATTTGGGATGGTTCAGGCGATCAAAGTCGACAAAGACGCCGATGCGGTCAGCCTGATAGGACTCGACCAGGCGCGCATACAGCGCGCGGTCGCGTTTCTTTTCCGACGGTGGTTTGGTGTTCGCGTTTGTATTCATCGCTTTGTACTCGGCGCAGACAGCGCTGCTCGCCTAAGACCACGCACTCATTATTATAGCTGGTCTTTAAACCCAGCCTTGTTTTGAGGCCAAACTTAAGCCGAAAGTCTTACCTGATTCTAAATGCAGCCCCCCTAAACGGATGAAAATTCAGCCGTTTTCGTCTTATCAGGGTGTACGGCCCGCTGATTTTGGCACCAGCACATAGTAACGCCCCTGGCTTTTCATGCGGGCGGCCTTGGCAAAAGCCGCATCGCCCGCGCCCCAGAAAAAGTCCCCGCGCACCGCCCCTGTAATGGCCGCCCCTACATCCTGCGCCACCATCAACCGCTGCAGTGCCATGTTGTCGGGGTCAACCGTGTCGAGCCACACCGGCAAGCCCAATGCCACATACCGTGTATCGACGGCGAGTGAGCGGCCAGGGGTTAGCGGCACACCTTGCGCACCGATGGGACCATCGCCTTCAATTTTGCGGAAGAAAATATAACGCGCGTTCTGATTCATCAGCGCTGCGGCACGCTCGGGGTTCTGTTTCAGCCAGTCACGTACCGCGATCATGGATGCTGTATTGGGCGCTAATACACCTTCATCAATGAGAATGCGCCCCAAGCCCCTGAATGCGTGGCCGTTGTTACCGGCATAGCCCACACGCATCATCGAACCATCCGGCAATGTGATTTGCCCTGAGCCTTGAATGTGCAGCACATGCGCATCCACCGCACTATCAACCCATGCAATCACGTCGCTGTCGCCGGCGATGGCATTACCGGCATCAATCTCGCTGCGTGTAAAATAAGGTTTTAGGCGATGGTCAACGACACGGCCCACAACGGCTGGCGGAACAGATGTGCCTTCCAGCCTGTCGGAGGGAATAAAGTCCTTCAGCGATGCGGTGATAAGATCTTCGGGTACACCGTACAGGGGCGTTTGATAGACATCACTTCGGTTCAGCGATCCGCGCAACGTCGCTTCGTAGTACCCCGTAAACGTACCGACTGGGTTGCCTGAAAAACTGACGGCATAAGGTTGGAATGCAGCTTCAATTGCAATGCGCAGCGTTGTTGCGCCATTGCCAGCGGATAACACTGCTTGGCACGCAGCTTGAAGGTCGCTGGCTTTGATGCTGAGCGTGCCGATGTCGATGCTGCTGTCGGCAGCGTCATCGGCGCGGCGCTCACAGCTTTTTTGCAAGGCGGGTCGCGCATCACCCATTGTGTCTTCGGCCCAACCTGGCAGCGCACTAAAACTGACGGGCTCGTACGAGACTTGTGGTTTGATGGGCGTCGTCGGCCCGAGAGGCGTTACGGTAACTTCAGTTTGGGGTGTGCGCAGCCAATACATGGCGGTCGCGCCTAAGGCAGCGCCCACAAGAACGGCGGCGGCAAGTTGAAGGGCGTTTTTCCGGATCACAAGCGATTTAGACCGGTGCGGCGCAGCTAGTCGAGGCTACGCATTTTAATCGACACTACGTGTAGCGATCAGGATCCAGTTCGGATCAGCGCTGTTGGTATCGCGCGAGAATGTCCACACATCCGTGACACTTTCCACGTGATCAGGTGAGCCTTCGATCAATTGGCCGTCAGCGTTCTTCACGGCGTTGGTTTGTTCGCTTTGGAAGATCACCGCCACGGTGGCCGCAGAGCCCTTCATGTCGATGCTTTCAATGCGCGGCGGTTTTAAGACCACCAGTTCGCTTGTTAGCGTTTCTTTGCGTTCTTCGCGCTCTTGGATGGCGCGCGCGAATTGGGCGTACACGTCGCTGTTCAGCAGCGGACGCAAGGTGTCGGCATCACCCTTGGCATAAGCACTAATGATCAGTTCGAAGGCCTTGGCTGCACCTTGCAGGAATTGTTCAGCCGAAAATGAGGGGTCGGCCATTTTCACGGCCAGCATACCTGCTTCCAGGGGCGTGCCCTGATACGCCGGCTCAATATCCAGCTTGGTGATGGGGTTGGGGCGGCGGTGGACGCCAGGAAGCGTGACCACCTTATCGTTGTTCATATCTTGGGCGCGGCCTTCGGTCGGCACGCCGTCACGATCCGGCTCATGCCCGGTGCGGCGGCCCAGGACACTGCGCAGGCGCAGGACAATGAAGCCGGCGACCATCGCCAACAGGATTATGTCGATAAACTGGAAGCCATCCATGGCATCATCACTCTAGATTGTGGTCGGCTGAGATAAGGTTTGTACACACGCGCTTGTGCGCAGCCGGCACGTCATAATGTCAACATAGGCTTTGAATCTGGGCAGGGCAAGGGAACGCCTTTTTGTCTTTTAGGCGCTGGTTTTGGCCGTTTTGGGTGCGGTCTATTTGGGTGCGGTCTAAGGGTGCTGCTGATCCTTGTAAGGGCGGGCAGGGCGTGTTACGCCCCGGCCCCGCAGAAATGCGTAAAAGCGCGTGGGCTCACTGCCCGCTTTTGGTTCTTCTCTTGCCGTTTGGATTCAGTCGATGAGCGATACCAGCGCCCCCGGATCAGCCGAAACCGCCAATAATCCGGGCCCACAAGCCCTTCCGATCCGGATTTTGGGCCAATACATCAGAGATTTGTCGTTCGAAGTGCCGCACGCGCCTGCCATTTTCGGCGAGCTGCGTAAGCAGGCCCCCGATATTCCGGTGTCTTTCGACTGTGCCATGCAGCCCCTTCAAGGCTCGATCTTTGAAGTCACCTTAGCTGTCAGTGTGAACGCCACCATCGCCGGCACACCGGCCTTCATCCTTGAACTGGCCTATTCAGCCACGGTGGAGTTGGACGAAAGCGTGATCCCGGAGGAACAGCTACATCCTGTGCTGCTGATTGAAGTGCCGCGCTTCATTTTCCCGTTTGTGCGCCAAGTGATTGCCGACATGACCACCAGCGGAGGCTTCCCGCCGCTGTTCCTGCAGCCGGTGGACTTCACCGATATGTACACGCGCAAGTTCGGCAACACGCCTATCAAGATCGTGCGGCAGAATACGCCTGTAGCCGGGTCAGCTTAGGTTTTAACGGTTTCGGCTGTTACAGCGCGGATCCAGATCGCATTTTTCAACCGGCCCACAAATGCTGTGTGAGCTTCGCGCTCTTCGGCTGAGGGTTCGTGTGGCCGGGCTGCGCGCAAGGGCCGTTCAGTGCGGGCAGTCACATCAACCTGCGCCATATTTGCGCCCGCCAGCAACAGACCGGGTTCGCGGCCGCCAACCAGTTCCAAATAAACTTTTGCGAGCAACTCGGCATCAAGCAACGCGCCGTGTTTGACGCGTGCTGATAAATCAATGTTAAAGCGCCGGCACAAAGCATCCAGGCTTGCCGGGGCGCCAGGAAATCTCCGCCGCGCCAGAAGCACGGTATCGATGGCGCGGTCAGTTGCCAGTTTTTCACGGCCATGCCGCACCAGTTCGGCATTGATGAACCCCATATCGAAATTGGCGTTGTGCGCAATGATGGGGGCTTCACCAATGAATTCTAAAAACGCGTCCACTTTATCGGCGAAAAGCGGTTTGCCTTTCACAAACTCGGTGGTGAGCCCACTGACCGCGGCCGCTTCGTCCGGCACATCGCGCTCAGGGTCCAGGTACGTCTGGAACGTGTTGCCTGTGGGCAGGTGATTGATCAGTTCCACGCAGCCAATTTCGATGACGCGGTGGCCGTTTAAGGGATCAAGGCCTGTGGTTTCGGTATCGAGGACAATCTCGCGCATGTTTTCCGGTTTGTGCTTGTTCGTCAGATCAACATGAGGGCTTTTTTCAGCGACCGCAAGGTGTGTGCTTTGCCCAGCCCTGATTGGATGACTGCGTCGGCGCGGATGCGTTTTTGCGCATCAGGCATTTGCTTGGCTAATACGCCCTTTAAGCGCACATCATCCATGCCGGGGCGGGCCAGCGCGCGCTGGTGCTGAAGAAAAGCCGGGGCGGT
>JAEUKL010000127.1 GCA_016793005.1 Rhodospirillaceae bacterium
GGAGTTGCTGTACGCCACGGGCTTGCGTGTTTCGGAACTGGTGTCGCTGCCCATTGCGGCTGCGCGCAATCCGTCGGTGTTGATTGTCCGCGGCAAGGGATCGAAGGAACGCATGGTGCCGGTGGGCGAAGCCGCGCAAGACGCGCTATCCGCGTATTTGCAGCATCGCGAAAAATTCCTGCCCAAAAAGAAAACGCTGTCCCCCTGGCTGTTTCCGTCCACCAGCCGTAGCGGGCACTTAACACGTGATGGATTTGCCAAGATGCTGAAGGAGACGGCCATCGCCGCCGGCATTATGCCGTCGCGGGTGTCGCCTCACGTGCTGCGGCATTCGTTCGCAACGCACTTACTTTCACACGGTGCGGATTTGCGCACGCTGCAACAACTTCTGGGCCACAGCGATATTTCCACCACGCAAATCTACACGCACGTGCTGGATGAGCGTTTGAAAGCGCTGGTGCAACACCATCATCCGCTTGCAGGATTTAAGCTGTAACCATTGCCCGCACCTCATCGGGGGTGCGGCCTGCGTCACGTAAGGCGCGCAAGGTAGGTGCCTGGTCGCGCTTCGAGAACTTGCGCCCATCAGGCCCCAGCAGCAGATCATGATGATGATAGTCGGGCGTGGGCAGCCCCAGCAGCTTTTGCAGCAGGCGATGAACGTGCGTGGCCTCGAACAAGTCTTTGCCGCGTGTGACCAGCGTGATGCTTTGCAGGGCATCGTCGTAGGTGCAGGCGAGGTGATAGCTGGTGGGCACATCTTTGCGCGCGATGACAATATCGCCGAACATTTGCGGCGTTGCGGTCTGTGGACCGACACCTAAATCTGTCCACGTCAGTACGCCTGCTTTTCGTGTTGCGTCATCCATACGCAAGCGCAGCGCATAGCTTTCACCCGCAGCAATGCGATCATGCGCTTCGGATGCGGAGATAGTGCGGCAGGTACCGGGGTACAATGGCCCGTCAGGTCCATGCGGCGCACCATCAGCGGCTGCGATTTCGCGTTGGATCTCGGCGCGCGTACAAAAGCACGGATAGACTAACCCTTGGTCCCGCAGTCTTTCGACCGCGCTCTTGTAATCGGCGAAGTGTTCCGATTGGCGACGGATGGGTGTTGACCATGTTAGTCCCAGCCAGTTTAAATCCTCAAATATGGCGGCCTCGAATTCCGGGCGGCAGCGGCCCCGGTCAATGTCCTCGATGCGCACCAGAAACCGGCCATGCGCGCCATATTTGGCTGCAAAAAGCGCGGCTTTCGCGTGGCCCAGGTGCAGATAGCCCGTCGGCGACGGGGCAAAACGCGTCACATGGTCGCGCCGATGGGGGGCGGGGTCGTCCGGGGGTGTCATGGGAGCTTCATACCACAAGCCCACAATCATGGGCCAAATTCACCCGGCCCGTACCAGCCTTTGTATTCTTTGCGAAAGTTGCTACAGTAGCATTGTCTTTACGACACAGGAGCGATTGACCTTACGATGGGTATTTCGCCTGAAGCTTCTCCGGCTTTGGTCCTGAATGCGGACTTCCGTCCGCTGAGCTATTTTCCGTTGTCTGTGTGGTCCTGGCAGGAAGCCATCAAAGCGGTGTTCCTGGGCCGCGTGAATGTGGTCTCCGAATACGACCGCGTTGTCCGCAGTCCCGGCTGGCAGATGAAACTACCCAGCGTAATCTCGCTGAAAAAATACGCGCCGATGGAGCGCTCGCCCGCGTTCACACGATTCAATGTGTTTTTGCGCGATCATTTCATGTGCCAATACTGCGGCACGCCGCACCCGACCAATGACCTGACGTTTGATCACGTGGTTCCGCGCTGCCGTGGCGGCCGCACCACATGGCAGAACGTGGTCACGGCGTGCTCGGGCTGTAATCTCATCAAAGGCAACCGCCTGCCGAAAGACGCAGGCATGTTCCCCAGCCAGACGCCGTACCGGCCGTCATCGTTTGAACTGCAAGACATTGGCCGCAGTTTTCCGCCCAACTATCTGCACGAAAGTTGGCGCGACTATCTCTACTGGGATACGGAACTGGAAGCGGGCTAACCCAATTCTTCTTAAATGCGCTTCGAGAGCCAGATGGCCAACCGCGTGCCCGCTTTAATAGCGGTGGTCAGCACAGGGTACGCGGGCGCTTGTTCAGCGCCGTGCTCCAGGCTCACGTCGCGGTGGTGCATTTCATCGCGGCGGAATTCCTCGATGGTTGATTTCAGCGCCGGTTCGCTTTCGCCCAAAATGGCGGCTTGCTCGGCGTAGTGCTCGCCGATCACATCTTCCACCGCGACGGTGCAGGCCATGGCGGCTTCGCGGCCCATCAGCGCGGTTGCGGCTCCCAAAGCAAAACCCGCTACGTTCCACAAGGGCTCTAAAGCTGTCGGGCGCACGCCGCGCTCGGCCATGAGCGCGTTGAACTTTGCCAGGTGCTGCTCTTCCTGCTTCAGCATGTCTTGAATGACAGCCGCATCAGATGTTTTGCCGAGCACAGCCAACTGGCCCTCATAGATGCGCTTGGCGCCAAATTCGCCGGCCTGGTTGACGCGGATAATTTCCGCCAGACGTTCAGTGCGGCTGGGGTCGCCGGGCAGCGGTAAGTCCAAAGTCGATTTTGGTGGATGAGTCATGGCTTGTCGGTCCACCACGGCTTGCGGCTGGCCCACAGGCAGCCCAGTGCCAACAGCGCACAGGCGATCACATTATATCCCGCCATCGAGATGCCCCACAGCCGGAAGGCTGCTTCGGTGCAGCCGGTGCGCCCCGGCTTGTTCAGGGCGGCGGCAATATCTTCCAGGGTGATCTCGGCAATCTGGCCCACGCATTCGCTGGGGCCTTCCCACCACCGCTCTTCAACGCCGACATGGTACACGGCAATGCCGTTGTTCGCGATGAACAGGACCGCACACAACAGCACGATGGCCCGGCGCGACGCGGCATCGACGGCTGGCATCAGACCCAACAGCGCCAGGGCAAGTGTGAAGCCGTACGCCGGGCGCTGCCAGTAACACAGCAGGCACGGCCACAGGTCGTAGCCCCACTGTGCGATCAGCGCCAAGCCCAAAGCGCCAGCCGACATGGCGGCGATGGCGGTCAGAACAACCGATGAAGGGTGAACACGTTGCATGGCCGATGGTTTAGCGCATCCGGCCTATCTGCAAAAGCCGTCCTGAATGACGTTTCCGACAGATTCTTAAGCCTGCACAGGTTCGATCTTTACGGGTATGGCCGACATGCGCGGCATGGCCTGCAAAGGTTCGCAGTCTTCGGTGAGACTAATAAGTGTTGCCACCGACACGCCGACACTCTCGTAGTCGGCCTTCACGTCCGGCAGGCGTCCAAAGCCGTGCGTAATGCTCACCACGCCGCGCTTTAAGCTGTCGTCGGACTCGATCACAGCATCGATGCGTCCGTGAGCGGAAATCACCCGCACCTTTTCGCCGTCCTTCAAGCCTAAACGCTTCACATCGTCCGGGTGCGCGCACAGCGGATTGAAGGGCACGCGCTTTTTAATGCCCGGTAAGTCTTGCAACGTGCTGTTGGACACCTCGCGCATGCGGCGCGACACCAGCTTGAACTGGAAATCCGTTGCCGCAACTTTTGGCGCAAGTACAGCGCGCAATTCCTCCGCCGC